>CAZOLL010000660.1:0-2482 GCA_964580365.1 uncultured Phycisphaeraceae bacterium | reverse complement strand
CGTCGATGGGCGCGACCGCGCCGGCGATCGCGCGCGGCGCGGTCTCGACCACGACGGCGGCCGGCACGTCGACGTGCCACTTCGCGAGGCCGGGGAACGGCGCGACCGCCGACGGACCGATCTCGACGCCGCGCGCGCGCGGCGCGAGCCAGCGGTCGACGAGCGGATCGCTCGGATCTTTCGCGATCTGGGCCTGCTCGGGCGGCACGGGCATGCGGGCGATGGTAATCGACGATCCGGTGCCCGCGATCGCCGTGCGCTAAGATCCGCGCCCTGCGCCCGACACGGAGGCCACCGATGATCCCCGCACTGCTTCGCGCTCCGTCGTCCTTCTCCTCGCTCGCGCTCGCTCTCCTCCTTTGTTGTGCCGCGCCGCTCGCGCGCGGCGGCGACTGGTCGAACCAAGGCGGCAACGCCGGCCGAAACGGTCAGGGCGATGCGACCGCGCCGTACGCGGCCGATCTGATCTGGAGCGGTGGCCGCAGCTCGATCATCGCGTGGCACCCGGTCATCGAAGGCAAGCGCGTGATCCAGGTGCGCCAGACCGGCTTCCCGCCGGGCGGAGAGCCGAACGGCTCGCCGGTCGTCTGCCAGGACCTCGACACCGGCGCCGAGCTGTGGGCGAAGAACATCCCGTTCAACACCGGCGACTGGACGACGTGGGTGGGCGGCGTGAACGGCGGGCGCGTCTATGCGTCGCGCGCCGGCAACGGCGGCTCCATCGCGGCGAAGCTGTATGCGCTCGACGTCACGAACGGCAACACCGTGTGGACCTCGACCGACTCGATCAAGACCGGCGCCTATGACGGCATCGTGTTCGCGCAAGACGGCGACATCATCGTCGCGTGGCACCAGCAGGTGATGCGCATCCGCGCGACGGACGGCACGACCGCGTGGGCGACGCCGCGCATCGGTTCGGTCTCCGGCAACTGCGGCGCGTGCGTCCACGGCAACGCGGTGTACGTCGCGGACGCCGCGCCCGGCGGCCACGTGATCAAGCGGTTCGATCTCACGACCGGAGCCTTTCAGTACCAGAGCCCCGTGATGCCCGGCTTCACGCTGCAGAACTCGCCGATGGTCGGGCCGGACGGTTCGATCTACCTCTCGCGCACGCAGAACAACGCGGCGGTCGACTTCTTCTATTCCTTCGCGGACAGCGGCGCGGCGATCACGGAGAACTGGCACGTGCCCGCCGGCTGGTCGACGAGCACGGAGCTCGCGGTCGGTCCAGACGGCTCGGTGTACATGCTCGCGCCCGGGTTCGTGGTGCTGCGCCTCGACCCGGTCACCGGCGGGACGTTGAACACGTCCGCGGCGATCACGACCGCCGCGTCGACGGCGCCGCACATCGCGGTCGACGTCGAAGGCAAGGTGTACGTGTCGAACGGCGGCTTCCCCGAGGGGCGCGTGTGGGCGATGAACGCCGACCTCACGCCGCGCTGGTCGGTCGCCGTCGCGAACATCAACATCGGCGGTCCCGCGCTCGCGGACGATGGGACGCTCGTCGTCTCGGGCATCGGCACGAACATCCGCGCCTATCGCTCGCCGAATCGATTCTCCGATCGCCGCCACGCGCTCGCCGGGACGTTCGGCCCGCCGACGTTGACCGGGAAGGGGAGCCTGCTCGCCGGCGATCCGGTGACGCTGACGGTCGCGAACACGCTGCCCGGCAACGCGGTGACGATGATCATCGGCGCGTCCGAGGTGAACCTCCCGCTCCTCGGCGGCACGCTCGTCCCCGCCGCGACGATCGTCCTGCCCGGATTGATCGCGGACGGCACCGGCAGGCTCGAGCTCGGTGGCAACTGGCCGGCGGGCGTGCCCGCGATGACGTCGATCTACTTTCAGGGCTGGATGCCGGATGCGGGCGGCGTGCAGGGCGCGGCGGCGAGCAACGGGTTGAAGGCGACGTCGCCGTAGGAAGGCGGCGTTTCGTCAGAAGCGCGCCGCGCGCGGAACTGCGCGTGGATCGAGGCGACCGTGGGGGAAGGTCGCGTGAACGAGTTGCCAGGAGCGGGGTGCGGCGACGGGCGAGGGACGTGAACTCGGCGCGAGGTCTTGCCAGCGGTGGAACCACGCGGCGCTCGAGTACGGGTCGACGCGGCCGGGGAACGGGATGCCGTGGCGGCGCGCGTTGTTCAACACGTACAGCAGAGTGTTGCGCACGTCGAGCGTCGAGGTCAGCGCGCGCGAGTGGAACCGGTCGGCGAAGACGCGGCCTCGGCGGTTCAGTGCCGAATTCAAGTGGCGCGCGATGCGGACGAGGAGGCCTTGCACTCCGCGGGACAACGCGCGCGAGTCGTCGGCTTCGACGATCAGGTGCAGGTGGTTGGACATCACGGAGAAATGCACGAGCCGGAAGTCGCGCCGTTCGCGTCCGCCGAGGAAGGCGGCCTTCAACGCACGCGCGCAACGAAGTGATCGCAACGTCGGCAGTCCGCGCACGACGCGCACCGTGACATGGACCGGCGAGAGCCGGTCC
>CAZOLL010000659.1:0-2490 GCA_964580365.1 uncultured Phycisphaeraceae bacterium | reverse complement strand
TCAACGGCCGCGTCGACCCGTATTCGTCTGCCGCGTGGTTCACCGGCTGGCACGAGCTCGAGCCGTCACGACGACCCGCGCCGACCGCGCCCCCACGTTCATGGCAGCTCGTCGCCGGCTGGCACCTCCACGGCCGCATCAGCTCGGACGCGATTCCCCAGGCGGCGCTCGAGTGAACCGCGCAGCTGCCTGCGACCGACTCCTATGCTCCCGTCGTGCCCGACGCTCGAACCCTCCGTGATCGCCTCGCCGCGCGCGGCACTTCGTTCGGCACCGAGTGCCTCGCCGGCGTCACGACGTTCGTCACGCTCTCGTACATCCTCTTCGTGCAGCCGGCGATGCTCGCGGCCGCCGGAATCCCGTTCGAGACCGGGCTCTTCGCGACCTGCGTCGCATCCGCCGTCGCGTGCGTCGTGATGGCGGTGCTCGCCGACTATCCGATCGCTCTCGCGCCGGCGATGGGGCACAACTCGTTCTTCGCGTTCCACGTCTGCGGTGCGGCGGCGGCGGGAGGGCTCGCGCTCACGTGGCAGCAGGGACTCGCCGCGGTGTTCCTCGCGAGCGCCGCGTTCCTCTTGCTGTCGCTCACGCGAGTGCGCGAGATCGTGTTCGACGCGATCCCCTCTTCGCTCAAGCACGCGATCGCGGGCGGCATCGGCCTGCTCATCGGCTTCCTCGGACTGCAGTGGGCCGGCATCGTCGTCGCACGGCCCGTCACGCTCGTCGGGCTCGGCGATCTGTCGACGCGCCCGACGCTGCTCGCGCTCGGCGGTCTCCTCGTGACCGCCGTTCTTGCGTCGCTCCGCGTGCGCGGCGCGACGCTCATCGGCCTCCTGCTCACCGCGCTCGCGGGCATGGCGGTCGACGTCGTGCCGATCCCCGATCGCATCGCGGGCACGATCGCTTCGCCGCGGCTCGCGCTGCTCGACCTCGACTTCGCGGGACTGTTCGCCTCGCCGCGCGCGGCCGAGGTGATCCTCGTGTTCTTCTTCCTCATGTTGTTCGACACGATCGGCACGCTCGCGGGCGTCGCGTCGCGCGGCGGCTTCTTGGTCGACGGCAAGCTGCCGCGCGTCGGGCGCGCGTTGCTCGCGGACGCGACCGGCACCGTCGTCGGCGCGGCGCTCGGCACCTCGACGATCACGAGCTACGTCGAGAGCGCGGCCGGCGTGCAGGCGGGCGGACGCACGGGCCTCGCGAACCTCGTCACCGCCGCGTTGCTCCTGCTCGCGCTCCCGTTCCAACCGCTGATCGCCGTGATCGGTGAGGGGGTCCGCGCCGGACCGGGCGGGCTCGCCGAGGGTTCCGCGATCCTCCACCCGGTGCTCGCACCATGCCTCATCGTCGTCGGCGCGCTGATGGCGCGCAGCGCCGCGGAGATCGACTGGGACGACGCGGGCGTCGCGATCCCGTGCTTCGTCGCGTTGCTCGCGATCCCGCTCACGCTCTCGATCACGGAAGGGATCGCATTCGGCGTCGTCGGCATCTCGGTGATCGCGCTCGTCACCGGTCGCGCGCGGCGGGTGCACTGGATCCTCCATCTGATGGCCGCGGCTTTTCTCGCGCGGTGGGGATTGCTCTGATGCCGCTTTCATCCGCTACCCGGATCCGGAGGGATCGAATGATTCGTCTGCGTGAACTCGTCCTGCTCGCCGGCGCGCTGTCGCTCGGCGCTTGCTCCACGACCGACACGGCCTACGAGAAGGACTTCGAAGGCCTGACCGACATGAACGGCAAGGCGATCCGCCACCTGAACACGTGGAACCTCGGCCTCCACTGGGCGTGGGGCAGCTCGCTGTGGGGCGACGCCAGCCTGCGCGCGACGGTGAACAACCTCGCGAAGGAAGCGAAGCGCCAGCAGGCGAAGGTCATCCGCGTCGCGCAGTCCGACGTCACCTATTGGTGGTGGGTGCTGCCGCCGATCTCGTTCCTGCTCAGCGCGCAGACCTCGAACGTCGCGGCCGACGTCACCCCGTGACGTGAGCCGCGTCGCGCCACGGCGCGACGGATCGAACCGGGCGGCCGCGGCGCACCCGTGCCCGGCCGCCCGTTCGATCAAGATTCACCCGAGCGTCGACGGCGCCCCGCCGGTCGCGCGGGGCTCGGTGTAGAACAGGTCCATGCCCGCCGCCTCCGCCCGCCTCCGCGCCCTCATTCGCGCGCTCCCGAAGTCGGACCTGCACCTCCATCTCGACGGGTCCCTGCGACTCGAGACTCTCATCGAGCTCGCGCGCGACCGCGGCGTCGCGCTGCCTTCGAGCACGCCGTCCGGCCTGCGCGAGACGGTCTTCAAGGACCACTACAAGAACCTGCCCGAGTACCTCGAGGGCTTCCGCTACACGGTCGCCGCGCTGCAGACGGCGGAGGCGCTCGAGCGCGCCGCGTACGAGCTGTGCGAGGACTGCGCGGCCGAGGGCGTCACGTACGTCGAGATCCGCGTCGCTCCGCAGCTCCACGCCTCGCGCGACCTCTCGATCGAGCAGGTGACCC
>CAZOLL010000658.1:0-2490 GCA_964580365.1 uncultured Phycisphaeraceae bacterium | reverse complement strand
GAAGAGCACCGCGACGGCGTCGTCCTTGCCCTTCAAGAGTCCGTCCGCGAGGCCGCGCAGCTCGTCCTGCGCGAGTCCCTCGCCCTGGTGCGTGAACAACGTGAGGCCGCCGATGACCTTGCCCTGCTTCACGATGTCGTCGAGCGCGTTCATCGCCGCGCCGCGCCGGACCTTCGCGAGCTCCTTCTCCGCCTTCGAACGCTCGTCGTGGAGCTGCTCGACACGCGCGGGGAGGTCTTCCTCGCGCGTCTTCAGGATCTCGGTCAGGCCGCGCGTGAGGCGGGCCTTGTCGCGAACGTAGCGGAGCGCGCCGCGCCCGGTGAGCGCCACGATGCGGCGCACGCCCGCGGCGATCGCGCCATCGGACTGGATCTTGAACATGCCGATCTGCCCGGTGCGGTCGCAGTGCGTGCCGCCGCACAGCTCGACGCTGTCAAAGTCACGCGAGAGCTCGGCGTCCGCGACCTTCACGACGCGCACGCGGTCGCCGTACTTCTCGCCGAACAGCGCGATCGCGCCGTCGCTCTTCGCTTCGGCAAAGCTCTTCTCGAGCTTCGTCACCGCGATGTCGCGCAGCGTCTGCCCGTTCACGAGGTCCTCGACGGCGGACAACTCCGCCTCCGTCGGCGCGCGGCGCGCCGTGTAGTCGAAGCGCAGGAAGTCGGGGTGCACGAGTGAGCCCGCCTGCGTCGTCTCCGCGCCGAGCACGCGGCGCAGCGCCCAGTGCAGAAGGTGCGTCGCCGTGTGGTTGCGCATCGTGTCGGAGCGGCGGATCGGGTCGACCGCCGCGGCGAGCGCGTCGCCGACCTTGATCGTCTTGCCGGGCGCGATCTCCGCGACGTGGAGGTGATACCCCTCCGCCTTCGCAGTGCTCGTCACCGTCGCGATCGCGGCCCCACCGGACCGCAGCTCGCCCGCGTCGCCGACCTGCCCGCCACTCTCGCCGTAGAACGGCGACTGGTCGAGCACGATCGTCCCGGCGCCCGTCGCGCTCGACACCGACTGTCCGTCCTTGTCGAGGACGGCGAGCACGCGCGCGTCGCTCGTCAGCACGTCGTACCCGGTGAAGTGCGTGGGCTGCACCTTGCCTTTCAATCGCGCGGCCGGCCCGGTGTCGAAGATGTCGCCGGCGATCGCCGAGCCTTCGCGCGCGCGGGTGCGCTGTGCTTCCATCGCCGCGTCGAACGCGGCCTCGTCGACCTCGATGCCCTTGTCCTCGCAGTACCGCTTCGTGATGTCGAAGGGGAACCCGACCGTGTCCCACAGGAAGAACGCCTTCTCGCCGGAAAGGCGCTTGTCGCGCTGCGTCTCCGGTTCGTTCACGAACTGCGCCAGGCGCTCGGAGCCGGCGCGGTACACCTCGCCGAAGCGCTCCTCGTCGCCGTGGATCGTGTCCTTGATCAACTCCGTGCGCTCGCGGACGTCGGGGTACGCGTCCCCCATGATCGTCGCGACGACGGGCACGAGCTCCGCGAGCAGCGGGCGCTCCGCGCCGAGCTCCTTCAGGTCCATCGCCGCGCGCCGGACGACCTTGCGCACGACGTAGCCGCGGCCCTCGTTGCCGGGGCGCACGCCGTCCGCGATGCAGAAGCTCGCGGCCCGCACGTGGTCCGCGATGCGCTTCATGCGCACGTCGTCGCCCGCGTTCTTGCCGTAGTGCTTGCCGGTCAACGCGCCGACCTTCTCGATGATCGGAAAGAACAGATCGGTCTCGAAGTTGTTGGGCTTCTCCTGCATCACGCGCGTGATTCGCTCGAGGCCCGCGCCGGTGTCGATGTTCTTCTGCGGAAGCGGCTGCAGGACGCCGCCTTCCTTGCGGTCGAACTGCGTGAACACGAGGTTCCAGATCTCGAGGAAGCGCCCGCTGTCGGTGCTCGGCTCGGACGCACCGCCCCTCGCGGTGCTGCGCGCAATGCCCCAGTCGAAGTAGATCTCGGAGCACGGGCCGCACGGGCCGTTCGGCCCTTTGCTCGGCGCTTCCGCGGGCCAGAAGTTGTCCTTCTCGCCGTAGCGGAAGATGCGCTCTTTCGGGAAGCCGACTTCGTCCTTCCAGATCGTCGCCGCTTCGTCGTCATCGAGGAAGACCGTGACGAAGAGGCGCTCCCGGGGCAGCCCGAGGTCCTTCTCGAGGAACTCGATCGCCCAGTGGATCGCCTCGCGCTTGAAGTAGTCGCCGAACGAGAAGTTGCCGAGCATCTCGAAGAACGTGTGGTGCGACGGCGTGCGCCCCACGTTGTCGAGGTCGGGCATGCGGATGCACTTCTGGCAGGACGTCGCCCGCTTGAGATCCGGCGGCCCCTTCCCGAGGAAGGCGTCCTTGAACTGGTTCATCCCCGCGCCGGTGAACAGGAGCGAGGCATCGCCTTCCGGCACGAGCGAGTCGGACCGGAACAGGCGATGCGCGCGCTTCTGGAAGAACTCGAGGTACCGGCGCCGGATCTCTGCGGATTTCATCCCGGCATGATGGCGGGTCGGAACGCGACGTCAACG
>CAZOLL010000657.1:0-2509 GCA_964580365.1 uncultured Phycisphaeraceae bacterium | reverse complement strand
GAGAGCTGGTCCTCGAAGTGCACGCCGGCCGCGCCGGCTTCGATCATCGCCTTCATCAGCTCGAACGCATTGAGAGGTCCGCCGAAGCCGGCCTCCGCGTCGGCGACGATCGGCGCGAACCACTCGCGGCCGCCCTTGCCCTCCGCGTGCTCGATCTGGTCGGCGCGCTCGAGCGATTGGTTGATGCGCTTCACGACCGCCGGCACCGAGTTCGCCGGATAGAGCGACTGGTCCGGGTACATCTGGCCCGCGAGGTTCGCGTCGGCCGCGACCTGCCAGCCCGAGAGATAGATCGCCTTCAATCCGGCGCGGACCTGCTGGATCGCCTGGTTGCCGGTGAGGGCGCCGAGCGCGGCGACGTACGGCTCCGTGTTGAGGAGCATCCACAACCGCTCGGCGCCGCGACGCGCGAGCGTGTGCTCGATCTTCACCGAGCCGCGCAGGCGATCGACGTCCGCCGCGCTGTAGGGACGCGTGATACCGAGGAAGCGCGACGGCAGGCCGGGCGGCGTGAGGCGGATCGAATGCGCCGAGGTGCTGATCGCTCCGGTTGAGCGGGTCGCGGCGGTGTTGTCGCGTGCGTCCATCGTGATCCTCGGAGAATCCTCGGTGAATCCTCGGTGGTCCTCGGAATCGTTCGTCAGGTGCCGGCGTCGTGGAGCTGGCCGTAGGCCTCGAGCGTCAGGAACTCTGCGAGATCGCGCTCGCCGCACAGTCGATCGAACGTCGCCCGTGCCGCACTGAAGTGGGGCGCGTCGTCCGGGTTCGGCGCCAGAGCCGCCGCTTCCTCCGCGACGATGGCGGCGACGCGCTCGCCCGTGAGCGGAGCGCCTCCGTCGAGGCGCGCGCCGTGACGGATCCACTGCCAGATCTGCGCGCGGCTGATCTCTGCCGTCGCGGCGTCCTCCATGAGCCCGTAGAGCGGGACGCACCCCGTCCCCGACAACCACGCGGCGAGGTAGCGCAGCCCGACGCGCACGTTGTGTCGCAGCCCTTCGACCGTCCGCGGTCCAGTCGGCACGCGCAAGAGGTCGCTCGCGTCGACCTGCACTTCGGCGCGCGGCACGTGGATCTGGTTGTCACCGCGCATCCGCGACTCGAACTCCGCGCGAGCGACCGCGACCAACCCCGGATGCGCGACCCACGTCCCGTCGTGGCCGTCGGTGACCTCGCGCACTTTGTCGGCGCGCACGCGCGCGAGCGCGGCGGCGTTCGCGACCGGGTCCTGCTTGTTCGGGATGCACGCCGACATCCCGCCGATCGCGTGCGCCCCGCGACGGTGGCACGTGCGCACGAGGAGCTGCGCGTACGCGCGCAGGAAAGGCTTCTCCATCGTCACCTGCCCGCGGTCCGGCAAGACCGCGAGCGGATCGTGCGCGTGCTCTTTGATGAACGAGAAGATGTAGTCCCAGCGGCCGCAGTTGAGGCCGACCGCGCGCTCTCGCAGCGCGAACAGGATCTCGTCCATCTCGAATGCAGCGGGAAGCGTCTCGATCAGCACCGTCACGCGGATCGAGCCGAACGGCAGGCGGAGGCGGTCCTCGACGAAGGTGAGGACGTCGCTCCACAGGCGCGCCTCGTGGCGGCTCTCGAGCTTCGGCAAGTAGAGGTAAGGCCCGGAGCCGCGGTCGAGCAGAGTGCGGGCGCAATGGAAGAGGAACAGTCCGGCGTCGAACAGCGCGCCCGGGATCGGCTCGCCGTCGACGAGCACGTGCCGTTCGGGAAGGTGCAGCCCGCGCGGCCGCGCCATCAGCACCGCGGTGCGCGCGTTCAGGCGGTAGTGCTTTCCCGTCTCGGCGTCGTCGTGCTCGATCGCGCCGCGCACGGCGGCCGCGAGGTTCGCCTGGCCGCGCACGAGATTGTCGAACGTCGGCGAGGTCGCGTCCTCGAAGTCGGCCATGAAGACGTCCGCGCCGGAGTTCATCGCGTTGATGACGGTCTTCGCGTCGACCGGACCCGTGATCTCGACGATGCGGCGTCGCAGGTCGGCGGGAGCCGGCGCGACGCGCCATGAACCGGCGCGGATCGCGCGCGTCTCCACCGCGAAGTCGAAACGAGCGCCGCGCGTGCGCGCGAGACGCCGCTCGATGCGTCCCGCGAGCAGCGCGGCGATGGTCGGGCGGAATTCCCGAGCGAGCTCGGTGAGGAACTGCAGCGCCGGCGCCGACAGGACGACGTCACCGCCGGGGACAGGCGCGGCGATCACTTCGCAAAACGACTTGGTCGCGATGCGGGGGTCGATCGGAGCCACGACGATGGTCTCGCTCGGAGTGCCCGGTTCGGCGCGAAGTGTTTCCCGAGCCGCGGGGCGCGGCCAGCGAGTGCAGGAGAAAAGGTGATTCGAGAAGAGAGCGGAGAGCGAGGTTTTTCGGTTGCCGGTGGGGGAGACGTCGGGCCGTCGCGGTGCGGGTCGCGTTCCCCGGGAACTCCGCGGGAGCGGATTCGGCCCCGAGCCCGAGGGACGGGAATCGGCGCGCTCAGTCGAACGCCACGCGCGGAATCGCGAGCG
>CAZOLL010000656.1:0-2509 GCA_964580365.1 uncultured Phycisphaeraceae bacterium | reverse complement strand
CGATGTTCTCGCCGACGTCGATGTCGGCGATGTCGATGGAGAGGATCTCGAACGCGGTGCCCGCGTCGAGGCCGCGCTCGAGCACCGTCTTCGAGATGCGGTTCGGCGCCTCCAGCACGTCCTTGTAGCTGTGCGCGACGCCGATCGCGGCGACGATACCTTCGCCGACGCGCGCGATCACCGTCTCGTCGGTCGCGCCGCCGACGAGCTGCGGCAGGTTGGTGCGCACCGTGACGCGCGCGCGCGTGAGCAGCTGAATGCCGTCCTTCGCGACCGCGGCGATCCACGCCTCGCGTCCCTTCACGGGGTCGGGGCAGTCGATCACCTTCGGATTCACGGAGGTCTGGATCGCCTCGACGATGTTGCGGCCCGCGAGGTCGATGCCGGTCGCGCGTTCGAACGTGAGCGAGAGCCCCGCGCGGTGCGCGGCGATCAGCGCGCGCACGACGTTCGACGGGTTGCCGCCCGCGAGGTAGTGCGCTTCGAGGTCGCGCGTCTGCGTCGGGATGCCGGCCTGCACCGCCATCACCTTGCAGCGGACGATCAGTGCCGGCGGCACCTTCCGCAGCGACATCGCGACCATGTCGAGCAGCCCGACGTCGGCGCGCGCGAGCATGGCCTGCACGTACAGGCCGACGTACTTGAACAGGATGATCAGGAACACGAGGCCGAGGACGACGGCGACGAGGATCACTCCCGTCGTCACCACGTTCGCCTCGAGCAGGGTCGGGGCCACCGGTGCCACCGGAGTCATGGAGGACATCTCATTCCTTTCTTTCGGCGACGAAGACGCGGTTGCCTTCCACTCGAACCACCGTCACGCGTCGTCCGCCTTCGATCATCTCGCCGCGTGTCGTGACGTCCACGCGCAAATCGCCGAACTGCGCCTTGCCCGCCGGACGCAGCGGCGTGCTGGCGACGCCGACCTGGTTCAAGAGCTGCGCGAACTCGGCGCCGCCGCCGCCCGCGGCCGCGGCGCGTGGGTCGAACGAACTGCCCGAGAGGAGCATCCTCCGGCCGAACGGAGTCTTCGGCAGCAGCTTGAAAGCGGAGAACGCGACGACCGGGCACAGCACGACGACGAACGCGAGGTAACTCGCGAATAGGTCCGCGCGCCACGCGACCACCGCGCCGCCCGCGATCGAGAGCACCGAGCAGGTGCCGAGCAGACCGAACGACGGGAAAAACACTTCCGCCACGATGAACACGAGCCCGAGCGCGAGCAGGACGAACGCCCAGATCTCCATCATGCGCCTCCCGCGGCCGGGGTCTCGGGCGCGACGAGCGCGCGGTTCGCTTCGACGCGCAGCACCTTCACGCGCGTGCCGGCCGTCACGTAGTCGCCGCCGCTCTGCGCGTCGAACACCTCGCCGTTCTTCTCGATCTTCCCCGCGGGTCGCAGGTCCGACAGCGCGATCGCCACGTCGCCCGGGACGAGCGCGGACGCGTTCGCCGCGTCGCTCTTCGCGTCGAGCCACGCGCCGCTGCCGTGCAGCGATTGCTGCGTGGCGCCGGTGTCGAGGATGAGCTTCTTGAAGATCGGCGTGCGCGGCAGCACGAACCGCGACAACAGGTAGGCCGCGACCAGGCTCAAGGCGATCGAGACGAAGAAGTCGAACAGCGTGCCCTGCAGCAGGTCGGCGTCGCCCGGGTTCTTCGGCAGCACGAACGGCAGACAAGAGAGCACCACGCCCGCCGCCAGGCACACGATGCCGATGCCGCCCGCGATCAACGTCCCGGGGAAGAGGAAGATCTCCACCGCGATCAGCACGAGGCCGAGCCCGACCAGGAGCAGCTCCTGCATCTCCGCCAGGCCGATCAGCCAGTTGTGGAACAGGAACAGACCGACGCACACGCAGCCGAGGATCCCGAACACGCCGAAGCCGGGGATCTTCGTCTCGATGAAGAGGAACAGGAGGCCGAGGCCGAGCAAGAGCCACTCGACGTGATCGACCATCTCGACGAACTTCTCCGACCACGACGGCAGCACTTCGACGACGACTGCGTCATCGAGGCCCATCTGCTTCAGCAGGTCTTCGCGAGACGCGACGATCCCGTCCGTGAAGCCGAGGTCGAACGCTTCCTTCGCGGTCAGGTTGAGCAGCTTGTCCTTCGAGTCGATCGTCTGCAGCACGGCGACCGAGCCGGGCGAGGCTCGATTCGCTTCTTCGTAATCCTCGCGCGTCATCGCGATGCGCTCGCGCCCGCGCTGGACGAGGAGCACTTCGACCGCAGGGTCGACCATCGCTTCGGCCAGCGCCGCCATCCCCGGCTTGTCGTGCGACTGCGCGCGGTCGCGGAACTTCGAGCGCAGGTACGACATCATCTTCTCGTGCACGCCCGGGTCGACGCCCGGCGCGTTCGGCAGCGGGACCCCGAACGGCATCACGATCGGGTAGCTCGAGCCGATCTGCGCGTGCTCGTTCGTGTAGATCTTCTCGCCCGCCATCGCGATGAACGCGCCGGCCGACACGCACTCGTTGAGCACGTAGGTCGTGGGGACGACTTT
>CAZOLL010000655.1:0-2515 GCA_964580365.1 uncultured Phycisphaeraceae bacterium | reverse complement strand
GACCTGCTCGGGCGCACATACGCCGCGAGCGCGACCGACATGATCGGCGCGACGAAGTCCGGGGCGCCGGTCGTGGAGAAGGCGGGCACGGGCGCCGGCGCGACGCTGCCGACGGCTCGCAGCGATACGAAGACGCTCGCGAAGGGCGAGTACAAGTGGACGTATGAGGCTGCCAGTACGACCTCGGCGCAGCTTATTCCCGAGTTCACGCCCGACCGGACAAAGGTCGACGCGAAGAACGTCAGCTTCGCGCAGACGGTGGTCAACCAGGTCGGCGCGAAGAAGATCTACGCCGGTGGCACCACGGCGAATCCCGATCTCAAGAAGGCGACGTTCGAGCCGTACGAGGAGTCGACCAAGAAGACACGCATCGATCACGCGCCGTCGTCGGAGAACGATCCGTACTACGGTGCGCAGTGGGACGCAGGCGCGAAGAAGTGGGTCAAGGAGCCAGGCGCGTACTCGAAGGTCGGTAACTCCGTGAAGGGCACGTCGTCCTCGAGCGCACGCATGGATGACACTCCGGACGATGGCCCGGTCGCGCGCGAGGGCAAGGGTGACGTCGAGATCGCGTTCGAGACGGCGGCGGTCGTGCTCGAGACGCGTGAGCCTCTCGGGTCGCTGAAGTGGGGCTACAAGATCGAGGACAAGGCCGACGCGCCGCTCGTGCTCACGGGCGCGACGAAGGCGGACTGCGTCGACGCGCCGTCGGCGGAGTGGGGCGCGGCGATGGACAAGTTTTACACGGCGAAGTTCGACACGATCGTCGACGAGTTCGCTGCGGGCAAGGCGGACCTGACGGCGACGCACAAGCTGGCGCTCGACACGCTCGCAGCGAAGCTCAAGGCCGACGCGACCCTGAAGGCCGAGCTTGCGGGCGCGGCGGATCTGAAGGAAGCGGATCCGGAGAAGATCTCCGACGATCGCGCGAAGGTGGTGCGCGACTACCTGGTGTCGAAGGGCGCGACGGCGGGTCAGTGCACGGTAGTGCCGCTCGGCTCCGACTGGGCACGGGTGCAGACGACGGCGGGCAAGGACGAGCCGAAGAACCGCCGGGTACAGATCTGGGTGCGCAAGTAGTCATGCGCGCACTCGTCGCTGTGTGGATCGCGCTGCTCGGGTGCTCGCCGGGCGAGCAGCCAGGGGCGCTCGAGGCCGAGCGGCCGCGCCAGAAGGATCGAGTCATGTCCGATACGCTGTCTCCGGGACTCGAGGCTGAGCTCGCCGCGATCCGCAAGGATCCGGGAGAGTCGGTCGGCTTCGGGTTCAAGGCCGATAGTCCCTACGTCCCCAATCGCGCGGACTCGCTGATCGCGAGTCGCGAGCCGGGCGTGACCGAGCGGCTCGTCGCCGAAGTACGTGCGCCCGGTGATCGCGTGTATCGCCTCGCGGTGCTACACGTGCTCGGCAAGCGTGCCGACACGGTAGTCGACGTGGCGCTCATAGGGTTCCTCGAAGATCCGGAGCTGTCCGCGATCGCCGCGTACCTGCTCGGCGCCGCGGGGTATCGGGAATATCCGGCGCGCGCGCGTGATGCCGGAGCGGTGCGCGCCGCGTTGCGGCGGCACGTCGATGACTCGAGCACGTTCGCGGACCCGTTCTATCGCAAGTCGTTTCGCACGCAGGACTTCGTGATCGCCGCGTACGTGCGCGTCGCGGGCCCGGACGGGTTCACGCTCGCGAACCCCGACCTCGTCGGCCACGGGCTGCCCGCGTTCAGTGACGCGGAGCGCGAGGTGCTGCTCGCGCAGATCAAGAAGTAAGCCGGCCGGGTGTGGCGCGCCGCTGGTACGCCGCGACGATCCGCAGCTTCTGCGCCGGGGGGACGCCGCCCGCGGGCGCGTTGTAGCCGCCGCGCCGCGCTAGTCGTTCCCGTACCGCCGCAGCGCCATCCCATTCCGTGGCGGTCGCCCTCGGGTCGCGCGCGAGTGGATGCTGGCCAGGTTCGAGCTGGACTCCTCGTTCGACATCGTCCGGCACGCGGGATAGGCGTGCGCTGGGATGCTGCCCATCAAGGCACACGTCAAGAACGGTAGGCTCCAGCTGGACGAGCCCACGACCCTGGCGGAAGGGCAGGTCGTGTACTTGCAGCAGGTCGATGGCCTCGCCGTCACCGAGTCAGAGGACCGCGACGACAACGATCGCGCGGCGCTGCACGCTGAGCTGGAGGCGTCGCTCGCTGAAGCTGACGCCGGCGAGGTCGTTGACTTCTCTACGGCGATCGCCGAGCTCCGCCAGAGACTTTGAAGATCACCATCTCGAAGCGCGCGCTTCGCCAGGTAGAGAGGGTGGCCCGGTGGTGGAGCGAGCATCGCTCCGCTGCATCGAACTCGCGCGCGCGCGCGCGCGGATCCCACGACTGGCTGCCTCTACCTCAAGCGGTCGCGCTGGGCGAGGCGACCGAGCGCTGCCACGAGCTGGCGAAGCACCTCGCCGAGGGCCAGTCGGAGGGCTAGGCGGCGGCCGCCGCCCGCGGGCGCGGCGCCGCGGCGGCGCGCCGGGCCTCGAGCCGCCG
>CAZOLL010000654.1:0-2521 GCA_964580365.1 uncultured Phycisphaeraceae bacterium | reverse complement strand
TCCATGTCGGGCGGCAGGCAGGTCAGGATCGGACAGGCCACCGCGCTGCCGGCGTTGTTGCTGGCCACGTAGCGCCAATCGCCGCTGTTGCCGCCTTTGGGCGAGTAGCGGAAATAGATGGTCTTGTTGGCGCTGACATAGCGATCCCAGACCACCTTGAAAGCCTCGCCGGCGGTCTCGGTGTAGAGCACGCTGATGGTGGCGGTGATGGCGCTAACCTTGTGACTGGGCACCACCACCGGCACGTTGCCCGAGGCAGTGTGTTGTTCGCCGGTCATCTGCTCGCCGCCGTCCAGTTCGACGGTCGTGGAGTTGCCGCTGATGTCAGTCCAGCTAGAGCCGTCCAGGCTGACTTCGGCTTTGTAATTGCTCTTGGGGATTGCCCCCGTTGTTTGTGCCATAGATACCTCAGTTGATCACGGCGACCGTCACGGACGAGACGCCGGAATAGGATAAATTGACATACCCTGACGAGTCGTTGAACTTGCGCGGGTCAAAGCGCCCGATCAGCTTTTCAGCGCCCGCGGCCACGGCAATCACTGGGTCGGTGTAGGCCACCCCGCCATCGCTCTGGGCGTCCACCGTCACGTTGATCGAGCCACCGCCGGCATTCTTCACATAAAGCTGCTCGTTGCCGGTATTAAGAAAGCGATCCCCGCCAGCCGCGGCAGCCACCGGCGCAAAGGCCGTGCCGCCCACCGCGGGCGTGGTTGCGGTCAGGGTTGCCATCAGCCCGCCTCCTCCCCGTGTACGACCTGCTCAGGCGCCGGCAGTTGCGGCGGCGTGGTATGGTCCAGCGGGGCGATGTTGCCCGCCGCCAAATGCGCCGTTGCCCGCGCGTCGTCAAGCAGGATTTTGGCGCCGGGCAACCACACTTCCGGGTCACCCGCCCCGCCAATCCGTACCAATACCAAGTATTCTTGTTGCATACCTTTTTTCCTTCTACGCGTCGGCATAGTCAATCACCGGCACCAGGACCGTTACCACAATGTAGGGCACCCCTGCGATTTCCACCGGCATGTCGGCTATGTCCGCACTGATGGTCAGTTGGTCGCTGCCCTGGCCGAAGTGCCCCACGTGCGACACCGTGCCTCCCAACGACTGATCTTGCAGCAGCACCTGGATGGCCTCTAGCCCAATCTCCCTGGCTCGCTGAAGCGAGTAGGCCAGGTTGCCGGTGTTGAGCTTTACCCAGAACTCGCACGGAATGCGGTGCGATTGCAGGTTGGTTTTGCGCGTCGGCGTCCTGGCGTCTACCCTGGTTTCCTGACGGAAGGGTGGGATGATCAAGGCGATTTGCCGGGTCTCCACCGGCGGCAAGTAGCTGTCAATGCTGGCCTTGTCTACGCCCGGTAGGCTGGACAAGCGATCTTTGAGCCGGTTGGCAATTTGGGTAACGGTGCTCATTGTTCGACAGGCTCACTATTCATTCGCTTGGATACTCGTAGCTATTGCCCAGGCCGCCATACGTCCCGCTGTAGCCATCCACCCGGCGCATTTGCAGACTGCGCACGCGCCGGCGTTTGGGAGCGGCGGTGGTGGCGCGCAAGGTCAAGCCCAGGGCGGTCAGATCTTGCCCGATGAGCTGGGTCAGGCGCTCGTTAAAGTCGGCTAGATAGGTTTCGGATCGAGATTCTTCGCGCCCTTCGACCACATCCAGCCCCCTCGCCCGCAGCGCATAGGCTGCCCCGTATAGGTTGTTGAGCGCCCGCAGCGACGGATACACCGCCGCCGACTTGGGGGCCGGGGTGGTGTATCCCGCATTGGATAGCGACTGATTGATGATCGAGTGGCCCTCTTCGAGCCATTCACCCACCTGGGCGCTGTTGGGCGTGGTCGATTCGTCGATTTGCCCAACCGCTGGCACAATGGCCAGCACGCCTTCCTGGTTGCCATAACTCATGCTAGTTGTCTGCCTTGCTGAGCTGCACCCAATTGGTGCCGTCGCTCAGCAGCACAATCGTGTCGTATTGGCCTAACGCCGCATTGCCGGCGAGCTTGAGCGTACCGGTGTCAGAGATGGTGATCGTGTTACTGCCCACATTGATCAGTGTCAGCAGATCGCCGGCGGTGCCTGCCGTAATCGAACCAAAGGAAACCGCACCCGCTGCCGTGATTTGCTGGTAGCTGCCAGCCGGCGTCAATGTTCCGGCTTGCGTGATGGTAGCTGCTGTCTGCTGCCCTAGCGTCAGATCGCCGCTAATGGTCGCATCGTCGCCAACGGTTGCGTCATCGCCAACGGTTGCATCGTCGGTTGTGGTTAGATCGTCAACCGTGGCGCCGTTCGAGACAATCAGCTTTAAGGCGCTGACCGTCCCGAATCGAGCCACGCTTTGGGCGGCGCTGGGTACAGCCAGTTCTCCTAATAGCAGCAGCACCGCCAGGCAGGCAGCGAGTACGGCAGTCAATTTCTTGCCCATATCAGCCTCCTTACGTTGGTGTGCCATCGCTCCAACTGGCGTTGTTGACATAGCGCGGTGTGGCTGCCGTGCGGTCATTGACGCCAACGCCAAAGCGGGTA
>CAZOLL010000653.1:0-2523 GCA_964580365.1 uncultured Phycisphaeraceae bacterium | reverse complement strand
CGGGAACTTCACCGGAACGCGCGGCGGCAAGATCACCGGAAGCGTCGTCGCGAACTCGATCGACCTCGTCGGCGCCTGCGACGTGGAGGACTGCGCGCCGCTGCTCGCGCAGCCGGTGCGGGGATTCGTGGAGGCCGGTCCGTGGGAGATCGTGGTCGGCAGCATCGGGAGCGGAGCATGACCTCCACGGGAACGACGGTCGTCACGCGCGCTCCCGCGCAAACCGCCCAGGAGCAGATCGAGAAGCTCTCGACCGACCTGAACGACGCGTACGAGGCGCTCACGCTCGTCTATCGCACGGTCTCGAGCCTCGGCTCGCTGTTCCGGCTCGACGACATCACCGCGTATCTGGTGAATCGCGCCGTCGAGGCGTCGGAGGCCTCGCGAGCCGGACTGTATCTCGGCCGCGTCGACGGCTCGTTCGACCTCGTCTCCGAGCGCGGCGGGATCTCCGACTGCCTCGAGAGCGGCGCGGTGCGGCGCTTCGCCGACGTCGGCAAGCCGGTGTTCCACTCCGGTTCGCACGCCGCGGAGTTCCTGACCGGCAAGGCGCCGAGCGGTGCGCAGATCATGGCCGCGCCGCTCGAGACCGGCGGTCGCGTGCTCGGCGTGC
This sequence comes from uncultured Phycisphaeraceae bacterium, assembly GCA_964580365.1. Taxonomy (GTDB): domain Bacteria; phylum Planctomycetota; class B15-G4; order B15-G4; family JADJEK01; genus CAZBOK01. The sequence goes on along the minus strand of CAZOLL010000653.1, from coordinate 1,910 downwards.
TCGTGCTCCTGCGCGACGGCGACGAACGCTTCACCACGTCCGAAGCGAAGCTCGTCGGCGCGCTCTGCGGCCTGACGGCCGTCGCGGTCGCGAACTTCCAGCACTACCGCGCGGTCAGCTACGAGCGCGCGATGCTCGAAGGAGTGATCCGCGAGATCGGCGACGGCATCGTGATCGCCGATCGCGAGTGGCGCTTGCACCTCACGAACGCGGCCGCCCGCGGCTGGCTCGGCGTGACCACGGACGATCCCGAGGGGTACGACGTGCTCGACCGGCTCGCGTCGTTCGAGCTGTCGACCGACGCCGCGAAGCTGCGCGCCGCGAAGGACGAAGCGCCCGACTTCCTCGCGATGAGCCGCGACGCACGGCGTCCGCTCGTGCTCGAGTGCAAGCTGTTCCGCGCGTTCCTCGGCGCCGAGGGCGAGCGCATCCTCGTCCTGCGCATGCGCGACGTGACGCGAGAGCACCGGGAGGCCGAAGCGCAGCGCGACTTCATGTCGATCGCGTCGCACAAGCTGCGCACGCCGCTCGCGAAGATCATGGGGCTGTTGCCGCTCGCGCGCGACCCGAGCGCCGATATCGAGACGCGCGACTACGCGTTCACCGGCATCGAGCAAGGCACCGACGAGCTCGCGCGCCTTGTGGACGGCGTCTTGCGGTTCGTCGAGTTCCGCCAGGGCGAGCGCGTGATCGAAAACGTCGAGCTGCGGCCATTGATCGAGCAGTGCGCCGCCGCCGTGCGCGAGCGCCGCAGCGACAAGAACGTCGAGATGCGCCTCTTGATCGACCCCGCGGCGACCTCCCTGCGCGGTTCGCGCAAGATGCTGCAGAGTCTCTTCGAGAACCTGCTCGACAACGCGGCGAAGTTCACGCCCGGCCGCGTCGTGCACGTCGAGGTGGAGGTCACGCCGATCGACGCGCGACGCCTGCGCATCCGCGTGAGCGACCACGGCGAGGGCGTGGCGCCCGAGCTGCTCAAGCGGCTGTTCACGCCGTTCTCGCAGCGCGACACCGAGTTCACCGGACAGTCGGAAGGCCCCGGCCTCGGCCTCCTGCTGGTGCGCGAAGCCGTCGAGCGTCACGGCGGCCGACTCTTCGCCGAGTCGACGCTCGGCATCGGCACGCGCTTCACCGCCGAGATCCGCACCGCCGGGGATCCGGCCTGATGACGCGAGCGCGCGCCTTCACGCTGATCGAAGTGTTGATCATGATCGTGGTCGGCCTGATCGTCGCGGCCGCCGCCGTCCCGTCGTTCGTGTCGCTCGACGACCAGCGCGTGATCGCCGCTGCACACGTCCTCGAGTCCGACCTCGAGTTCGCGCGCGCGCGCGCGATCGGTGTGTCCTACACGCACCGCATCTCGTTCGACGTCGCCAACGAGGACTACACCGTCGAATCGCCGCCCGGCACGCTCCTCCTCGAACCGCTCTCGCACGAGAGCTGGCGGCGCGAACTCTCCAAGGACTCGATCGACATCGTGTCCGCCACGTTCGGAGTGGTGCAGTCGGTTTCTTTCGACGCCGCGGGGCGGCCCTCCGTCGGTGGACGGGTCATCCTTCGGAAGAAGGGGTTCGAAGTCTGGGTCGACGTCTCCGACGTCACGGGAGAGGTGACGGTCACGCAGAAGTGGTAGTTGCGGCGCGCGCCGCTGGCGGCGACTGCGTCGCGCGGTGCTGCAGCGGCCGCTGCGGGGCGTGGCGCACGCCACCGGTGCACGGGAGCTGCGCGCCCCCGTGACCCCGCGCCAAAGGGGCCCAGAGGGGAAGAGCGTTCGAACGGCCCGTGCGCGGAGCGCATGAACTTCGCCGCGAGCCGTTCGAGAAGGAGGCGCTTGAACTTTGCGGCTCGTGCCATTCGCCCGCTTGGTTCCTTCCCCGGTGGGCCCCTTTGGAATCCCCACCTCCCCATCC
>CAZOLL010000652.1:0-2524 GCA_964580365.1 uncultured Phycisphaeraceae bacterium | reverse complement strand
GTCGATTCACCGTCGCGCCCCGCCACGCGACGGCCGCGACGCAGAGCACGAGCGCCAGCGCCGCAACACGCGCGAGGCCGCGCCCCGCGGCCAGCTCCGCGATCGCCGCCGCGGCGAACAACAGGAACGGCAGGAACACCGGCAGGAGATGCCGCGGGTAGACGAGACCGAGCCGCAGCACGAACAAGATCCAGTACGCGAGCGCGGGCACGAGCAGGAAGACCGCCGCGGCGCGGTAGCGGCGCAGCGCGATCGCCGCGCCGATGAGCATCAGCACGCAGCCGAACGGCCCTGCCGAGCGCCAGAACAGGATCGCGCTGAACTTCACGAGGTCGATCCAGCCCTCGAGGGTCGGCGGCGCGAGCGCGTACTGCGCGCGGATCGCGGGCGAGGTGCCGAACTTCACGTGCCGCGCCCAGGCGTCGAACGCGAACGGGAAGTCCGCGGCAAGCGCGTAGACGCCGACGCAGGCGACGGCCGCGAGCGCGAGTTGAGGCCACGTCACCGGCGACGGCGCTCCGCCGCGGCGCCATCGCGCGCGCAGCACGAGCAGCGCGACCGGCACGAACGCGAGCAACGCCGCCACCTGATCCTTCATCGCAGCGCCGAGCGCCGCAGAAGCGCCGGCGCCGACGGCGGCGAGCGCGCCTCCTCGCTTCAACAGGCGCGCGGTGAAGAACAACGCGAGCACGACGAACGCGAGCGCCGGCGTGTCGACGTTCATCGTGTGCGCATAGAAAACCGCGTGCGGATGGAAGCCGACGAGCAGCGCCGCGAGCGGCGCGGCGATGCGCGCGCGGCGCAAGAACAGCTCCGCGACGAGCGCCGCGCTCGCGAGCACGAGCAGGAGGTGTGCGAGCGCCGAGAACACCTGGCCCGCGACGATGCAGTCGGACAACGCTTCGCGGTACGGCTCGGCGAACGCCCAGAGCTCCGGGTCGACCTGGAATTGCCACGCGTCGGGCCCGCGCTCGCGCACGAGCGCGAGCAGGGCGTCGGCCTGTGCGTCGCCACGAATCGCGAGAGCGAGCCGCGCCGCGGCGCCGAAATAGAGGTAGGCGAAGACGGGGTACTTGTCGGTCGTGCCCGCGGGCAGCGCGGTGTACCGCTCGAGGAACCCGAGCGCGCGCAGCGGCGCCACCGCGTCCTGGTGCGGCGAGAACCATTCGCCCGCGTCGCGCCGCACACCGAACAGCCCGCACGCGAACGCGGCGGCGGCGATCGCGAGCACGAGCGCGCGCGACGGCCGCGCGCTCGGCGCACCGGGAGCGATGGCGCTCGTCACGCCGGGCTCCGCGCCGCGGGCGCGCGCGCGAGCAGGTAGAGACCGACGACGAGCAGCACGGCGAGCAGCAGCACGCTGCCACGGTAGGCGCCGGTCACGTCGATCAAGAGCGCGAACGGGTAGATCGAGAGGAGCGAGAGCTTGCCGGTGAGCCCGTACACGCCGAACCACCCGCCGATCTCTTCCGGCGGCACGAGCCGCACGAGCCACTTTCGCGCGGCGCCGAGCATGCCGCCGACGCCGACGGCGCCCCCCTCGACGACGACCGCGCCCGCCGCGAGCCGCAGCGAGGACGAACCCGACTCCGGAGCGAATTCCGTCAGCGCCTGCGGGACGACGACGGCGACCAGGAGACCCGCGACGCCGATCATCGTCACGAGCTTCTCCCCGCGACGGTCGGCGATCAGTCCGAGCAGGAGCGCGGCCGGCAGGCAGGCGAGGTTGAGCACGATCATCACGGTGAACGGCGGCAGACCGAGGCCGCGCGGGCTCTCGATCCACAGCCGGAGGAACGAGTACACGGTGTTCAGCACGTCGGCGCACAAGAAGTTGCCGGCGAAGAACAGCAGCAGGCCGCGGTCGCGCATCGCCCGCCGCACCAGGCGCCAGGAAGCGTCGAGGTTGCCGCGGAGCAAGTCGAGGAAGCTCGGAGCCGCCGCGCTGGCGCCCGTGACGTGCGTCGCGAGCCGGACGCGGTCCTTGCAGAACAGCACGAGCGGGATCGAGAAGACGAGCATCAGCGCGCCCGCGAGCACGAACGCCGGCCGCGGGTCGCCGCCGGACGCGTTCACCACCGCGCGCGCCGCCCACAACGCGAACACGTTGCCGAGGTATCCGAGCCCGACGCCGAGTCCGGACACGCGCGCCATCACCGCGTCGTCCGCGACCGACGGCAACAGCGCGTTGTAGAACCCGATCGCCGCCTGGTACGCGATCAACGACAACGCGAACAGTGCGAGCACGGCCCCGCCGGAACTCGGCAGCGCGAGCGACGCGGAGAGGAGGCAGCACGCGACGGTCGCGATCGCCGTGAAGGTCTTCGCGCGCCCGGTGCGGTCCGCCAGGTCGCCGAGCGCGGGCGACACGAGCGCGGAAAGGATCATCGCCGGGAAGAACGCGAGCGCGAACGGAGTCGTGCGGCCGCCGCACAGCTCCTTCACGTGGAGCGGGAGATAGAACGTCACGACGACGCCGTAGAAGATCGTGTTGGCGAAGTCGTAGAGCGCCCAGGACCAGACC
>CAZOLL010000651.1:0-2532 GCA_964580365.1 uncultured Phycisphaeraceae bacterium | reverse complement strand
CCCCCCCCCCCCCCCCCCCCCCCCCCCCCCCCCCCCCCCCCCCCCCCCCCGCGCGACAGCGATTGCGCTGGCGCAGCCCGTTCGAACCACGCAAGCAACAGAGATGACACCAGGATCGCACGTGTGAGCTGCGTCGATGACATCGCGAACCGCAGAATGATCATGATTCACCCCTTCTCCACGGCCCCAATTGAGTGGCCGGAGTCTCCCCCGGAGCGGCGGGAGTGTCAAGCGCGCGCGCGGCGGTGACGGGCTTCTCGCGCGATCGCCTTCCCCGTCACTTCTTCGGCTGCAACCCCTCGACGCGCGTGATCTCCGTGAGGAAGAACGGCGCGAGCGGGTCATCGGGCCGCAGCTCCGCGAGCTTCCCGAACGCGGCGCGCGAGCCGGCGAGGTTGCCGGTGAAGAAGTCGACGTAGCCGAGCAGCGTGAGCGCCTCGGCGTCGGTCGGGTTGAGCACGCACGCGCTCGCGAGCGCGAAGCGCTGGTCGCGGAAATCCTTCGGCTCGCCGTACGCGGCCCACAGGTTGTTCCCGGACGTCACCCACTCCGGCATCAGGTCGAGGCCGCGGCGCACGGAGTAGGCCGCGTTCTCGTAGTCGCCGAGCGCGAACAGCGCGTGCGCGAACGAGAAGCGCGGCAGCGCGTTGTCGACGTCGAGCGGGATCGCCTGGCGGAACGCCTTCGCCGCGTCGAGGTACGCGCGGTCGCGGAACGACTGCGTTCCGCTCTTCATCCGATCCGCCGCCGTCGCGTTCATCTCGAGCGCGTCGACCGCCGCGGTGACCGTCGCGGGGTACTGCGAAGTCGGCGACGTCTGCGCCGGCGCGGGCTGCAGCGGTTGCACCTGCGAGCTCGACACCGGCTCGCTCGTCGTCTGACCGGCCGATGACGTCGGCACCGTGTAGGTCACCGACGCGCTCGACGTCGCGACGGGGTAGTAGACCGGGTAGTACCCGGGGAAGACGCCGTAGAACGACGCATAGGCCGGCACGACCGACCCGCAATCCGTCGCCGGCGCGCTGCAGCCGTGCGGATACCCGTTCACGTCGATGTCCGCGTCCGCGTCGATGTTCACGTCGCCGACGTTCACGTTCGAGTTGACCGCAGTGCCGCTGCCGACCGAGACCGCGCCGGTCGCGCCGGTCGCACCGGTCCCTTGCGGAACGCCACGCGTCGCGCCGGCGCCCGCACCGAAATGCTCCGAGAACCCGCTCGACCGCGCGAGGCCGGGGCTGCGCGGATTCGCCACTGTGCCGAACGATGACGAGAACCGTCCAGCCTGCGGCCCGACACCCGCATCGCGGAAGTTCCCGATCCCGCCGAGCTCCGGCTTCGGCGCCGCGCTGAGCCCGCCCGCGCCCCCCGAGATCCCCGCGCGTGATCCGCCGGGCCGCGCCCCGCCGCCGGCACCACCCGGACGCGCCCCGCCACCGCCGTGTCCACCCGGCGGCGAGCCGAACGCGAACGGAACGAGCGCGATCACGAACAGAGAACCGAGGAAGCGGATGGACGGGCGGCGCATGGTGCGATCTCCGGAGAGCACGAATCCGTTGCAGCGATCGGCCCACGCGGCGCGCAACTGGACCTTGAAATCCCGGCCCCGCCGCGGGACAACGCTCGCTCGATGACGTCGACGAAGCCGCCGTGGTACGCGAAGGGGATCCGCTTCGAGTGCACCCAGTGCGCCGACTGCTGCCACGCGCACGGCGAGTACGACCGGGTGTACCTCACCCAGGCTGAAGCGGAATCGATGGCGAAGCTGAAAGGCCTCGAGCTCGAGGACTTCATCCGCCGCCACTGCATCGAAGAGGACGGCGACCTCCTGCTGCGCTTCGTCGACGGCAAGTGCGGGATGCTCGACGGCAGACGCTGCGGCGTCTACACCGCGCGCCCCGAACAGTGCCGCACGTGGCCGTTCTGGAAGGAGAACCTCTCGCGCCGAGTATGGAACTCGGAGATCGCGCCGTTCTGCCCGGGAGTGGGAAAGGGGCGGCTGTACACGAAGGGCGAAATCGAGAAGTCGGCGGAGGGGTGAGCGCGAGGGCGGGGGTCGGTGGCCCGACACGAAGCACACGAAGAGACACGAAGCGCGCCGTGAGGGGCAGACGCGGGGTGCGAGAAGGACTTCGTTCCCGAAACGCAGAGGACGCAGAGGACACGGAGAGCGCCACGAACGACGGGCGCCGGGCGTGCTCGGGACGCGGGGGCGCCGGCCTTCAGCCGGCGGTTTCCGGGGAGAGGGTCCCGCGCACGAGAGCCTCTCTTGGATTCGCGTGCTTGGGGACGTCCGTCGCTGACGGCTCTCGCACGCGGGACCCTCTCCCCGGAAACTCTGGTGCGCTGCGCGCACCGGACCCCCGCTCAGCGATTCGTGAGTGTTGCGCTTCCCGATGTCGAGTCGTGTGTCCTGTCGATCGATCTCGATCGAACGAAGCACACGACCCGGAGTCGTCGTCACCGATCGACTGACCGTTTGCCGAGCGGAGGGCGATCGCGCGCAGCGCGATCGAGTTTCCTGCGGGAGTCTCG
>CAZOLL010000650.1:0-2532 GCA_964580365.1 uncultured Phycisphaeraceae bacterium | reverse complement strand
ACGCGCGCGCACCGCAGAGCACGAAGCGAGGATCGTCCGCCGCGCGCCGGCGGCACCACAGGAGCCACGGGTAGAGCGCGATGCCGAACAGCCAGTTGGGGAGTCCACCCGCGACGTAGTACGGGAACGCCCCAGACGTGAAGAACAGGAGCGGCGGCACGAACCGCGCGACGCCCGACAGCCCGAGCGCGCCGGCGAGCAGCCAAGCTCCGAGGCAGCCGAACAGCCAGATCGGGACGAGCCACAGCTTGAACGCGGGGATCACGCCGGTCGCGAGCGCGGTCGGCGTGATCGGCGACAGGAACATCGACTCGGGCTGCGCGAACGACACCTGCCCGCCGTGACGCCACGGATTCCAGAGCGGGAACTCGCCGTCGCGCTCGATCGAGGTGATCTCGGCCTGCGCCTGGCCCGAAAAAGCGTTCCAGTCCTTCGCGCCGAGGTTCTCGAAGTCGACGAACGCGCCGCGCAGCAGGAAGGCGCCGATCGCGACGAAGAGGAGGGCGACGGCGAGCGCGCGCGTGATGCGCCCGCCCGCCGCGGCGGACGATCTCAACGGCTCTTGCCGCGGGTCCATTCGAGGAGTTCGCGCGCGCCGTCCTTCTTGAACGCGGTGCCGGTCCGTTCGAGCAGGAAGCGACGGTACACGCCGTCGAGCGCGTCCGTGAGCCCGAACAACGCGGCGAGCGCGTTGCCGTCGCGCTCCTCGCGCGTGTCGCCCTCCGGCTTCGGCGACTTCACCGAGCGCAGGTCGAACGTCTCGGCGTCGAAAGTGACGTCGAAGCTGGTGTCGGCGGTCGCGACGACGAGCCCCGCGCGACGGATGCGCATGCCGCGTCCGAGCGCCTCGCGCGCCTCGGGCGCGCGCGTCGGCGCGTCGCCGTTCACGCTGACGCGGACGTTGGTCGCCTCGTCGTAGAACTCGAGGCGCCGGTCGATGGACACGCCGACTTGGCCGCCCTCCTGTTCGTCGAGCGCGTACGTCCCGCCGCGCGTCTCGGCCGACCACCACAGCCAGAGCAGGAACTCCTCGCCGAGGAACGCGTGCTCGTCGGTCTCCTTCTTCACTTTCAGCATCGCATCACTCCTCGTCTTCCGCGTCGTTCGAATCGCCTGCTGCCTTCGCCGCGGCCGCGCGCGCTCGCGCGCCGGCGCCGTTCGCGTCGGACGCGCGCTCTCCACCGGCCGCGCCCGTAGCATCGGTCGAGATCGGCGCGAGTCGGCGGAGCACCCGCGCGTCGACCTGCTTCGCGGTGACGCGCTCGGCCAGCGGCGTCGCCGTCGCGAGCTCCGGCATCGCGCCGAACGTCTCTTTGAACGCGCGCGTGAACGCGTCGTGCACCGCGTTCGAGGTGCTCGCCAGCAGGAGGCGCTCCTGCGCCGGAGCCCACAGCACGTCGACCACCGACGTCGCGGGGACCGTGCGCGTGAGAATCTCCTTCTCGACCTGCTTCCGCGCGGCGTCGCGCGTCTTCTTCGTCACCTTGCCCTGTCCGGAGAGGAGCTCGGCGAGTCGCACGCGGATCGCGTTCGACGGAACCTTCTTGCGGTCGATGCGCAGGCGCAAGAGGACCGCCTTGCCGAGGAACACCGTCTCGGTGCGGAAGTCGGTGGCGCCGAACGTGCCGTGCGAGACCCAGCCGATCGACGGCGCCTCGGTGGGCTGGTCCTCGATCGAGCGGAAGCGGTGCTTCTTCAACGCATCGAAGAACGCGTCGTCGTCGGGGCGCGCCTTCACGCCGCGCACGATGTAGCGGCGGAAGGAGCCCGAGGTGCGGACGGCCATGGGGGATTGCGCTCCCGCGCGCGGTGAACGGTCGAGGTGCAAATGAAAGGGGCCGCGTTCTACGCGGCCCCTTTCTTGTTCACAAGACGGCGTTCACAAGCCGGTCGGTCCGGCGTCGACGATCAGTGCTTGCCTTCGCAGACGTCCTCGGGCTTCGGAGCCCAGTCGTCATACGAGATGCAGTCGACGCCGAAGATGCCGAGGACGAAGTCGAACAGCTCCTGCGGCGAGACCGCAGCCTCGAGGCCGAAGAACAGAGGGTGCACCTCGGCCGAGACGTCGAGCCAGTGGCGCTCCCAGTCCTCGTAACGGGTGGTCCAACCCCACTCTTCGTAGAAGCGGAGGCGCGACGTGTCCTTCGGGTCGCGCAGCGTGCTGTGGCGGTGCATCGACTCCTCGGTGAAGAGGTAGGCGTTGCCGCAGCACGGCTTCTTGCACCAGCAGAGCAGCGTGTGGAGGCCGATCCAGAACTCGCTGCGCTCTTGCTCCCACGAACCGAGCGCGCGGCCGAACATGCCGAAGCGACAGTCGTGGTAGTGGCCGAAAGCGACGCGGATCGGCGTGACTTCGAGGGCCGCCTGCAGGCCTGGGCCGCCGCCGGCGTTCAGCTCGAAGATGTCGAGGAAGTCGTATCCGCGCGCCGAGAGGTAGTCGAGGTGGGCCGTGTCCCCGGAGCGCGGGCCGGGTGCGTTGCACCCGGTGCCGGCGAAGCCGGCGAACGCTGCCGCGAGGAACAAAGCGGGAAG
>CAZOLL010000649.1:0-2535 GCA_964580365.1 uncultured Phycisphaeraceae bacterium | reverse complement strand
GTGTCCGAGGGCAAGTTCCGCGAAGACCTTTTCTACCGCCTGAACGTGCTGCCCGTCCGGCTGCCGCCGTTGCGGCAGCGCCGCGAGGACGTGCCGATCCTCATCGAGCGCTTCGTCGCGCGCGCCGCCGCCGCGTCGAGCCGCCCCGTGCCGGCGGTGACGCCCGAGGTGCTCGAGGCGATGGCGCGCTACTCGTGGCCGGGCAACGTGCGCGAGCTCGAGAACGAGGTGCGCCGCCTCGTGACGCTCTGCGACGGCACGATCACGCACGACCACCTCTCGCCGCACGTCGTCCGCGGCGCCGTGATGCAGGAGGACCTGGACGACGACGCCGGGCTCGTCGGCCGCATCTCGGCCATCGAGATCAAGGAGATCCGCCGTGCGCTGCGCGAGGCACACGGCAACAAGAGCCGCGCCGCGCAACTGCTCGGGATCTCGCGGTTCGCGCTGAATCGCAAGATGGAGAAGCACCGAATCGACGGCGGCGGGCCCGCGACGCCGCCGCAGGGGTGAACCGATGACGCACCGAACCTTCGGGATCGGATCCAGCCCCGCGTCGCTCGTCGTCGCGCTGCTCGTCTTCCTCGCGACGTCCGCGCTCGCCGACGTCGTGCGCCTGAAGAACGGCAAGGTCGTCGAGGGCAAGATCACCGCCGAGACCGCGGACTCGATCGAGATCGAAGCGGCGTTCGGGAAGATGAAGATCCCGCGCGCCGACGTCGTCGCGGTCGAGAAAGGCGACACGCCGCTCGAAGCGCTCGCGAAGAAGCGCAAGTCTCTCGCGAAGGACGACGCCGAGGGACGCGTCGACCTCGCGCTCGAGGCGAAGCGACTGAAGAAGAAGCCCCTGTGCGACGAGCTGCTCGACGAAGCGCTCGCGATCGACCCGAAAAACGTCCGCGCGAACGAGTTGAAAGGCCGCGTGCTGTGGAAGGACCGGTTCGTGACGCCCGAGGAGAAGGCGAAGCTCGAGAAGGACGCGCTCGCCGAGGAGATGCGCGCGAAAGGCCTCGTCGAACACGAGGGCCGCTTCGTCACTCCGGAAGAGAAGGACAAGCTCGAGCACGGCTTCGTGCTGAAGGACGGCAAGTGGGTGAACGAAGCCGAGGCGAAGGCCGCGGACGGACTGGTGAAGGTGGACGGCGCGTGGGTGCCCGCGAAGGACGCGTGGGCCGACCGGATGGTCGTGAGCGCGAAGAAGGCGCTCGAGAAGGACGTGTTCCACGCACGCCGTGCGCGCGTCGCGGTGTACACCGACGTCTCGAACGAATTCGCCACCGCGCTCGCCGACCTGCTCGAGAAGGGGTTCGGCTCGTTCGCGACCGAGTTCGAAGTGGGCGACACGCTCGCGTGGTTCGGTCAGAACCGCGCCGACTTCTTCGTGTGGCGCTCGCGCCTCGACTACGAGAAGTTCCTCGACTGGATCGGGAGGCAGCAGCACCTCCCCGCAGACTGGGTGACGCGCGCGAAGGCCGTGGTCAGCGTGCACCTGTTCGAGTCGTGGCCGATGGCCGCGACCTACATCGGCAATCGCGGCGAGACCAACGGGTCGGCGCACTGCGCGAACATGCTCGGCCACATCCTCCTCAACCGCTACCGCTGCGAGCACCGGAAGCTGCCGCCCTTCCTCGACGAGTCGTTCGCCGCGCTCACCGAGTTCGACCTGATGGGCAAGAACGTGGTCTTCACCGTGAGCACCGGCACCTACGCGCGTCCGCTGCGCGACGCGGACCGCGGGTTCTTCGAGGCTGGCAACTGGGTCGAGGCGCTGAAGCAGGCGCTGCGCACCTCGGCCGACACGCCGCTCGACCAGGTCGTTCGGCGCGAGCACGGCGAGTTCACGATGCTCGACGTCGCGACGGGGATGGCTCTGTCCCAGCGCTGGCGGCTCGCCGGGAAGGGCAAGCTGAAGAAGTTCTTCGACGTGGTGCGCGACCGCCAGCCCGGCGCGAACGTCTCGCCGACGAGCCCGGGCGCGGTGCTGGCGATCGACCAGGCGTTCGTCGCCGTCGAGGGCAAGCCCGTGGCGGCGATCGATCCGCTGCTGCGCGCGGAAGTGATGAAACGAGACCGTTGAGATGCCCGAGGCCGGCGCCCCGTCACCGCCGAAGCAGATCGGCAGCTACGTCGTCGGCGAGCTGCTCGGCAGCGGCGGCATGTCGCGCGTCTACGCGGCGCGTCACGTCTCCCTCGATCGCGCCGTCGCGCTGAAGGTCTTCGACCTGAAGAGCGAGGGCTCCGAGCGGCAGGCGCTGCGCTTGAAGCGCGAGGCGCGCCTGATGGCGCAGCTCGATCACGAGAACGTCGTGCGCTGCTGGGACTTCGGGGCCGTGGACGGCCGCTTCTTCCTCGCGCTCGAGCTGGTGGTGGGGGAGAGCCTGAAGGCGCGCCTCGACCGCGTTGGGCGCATCGCGGAAGTCGACGCGATTCGCATCGTCCGCGCCGTCGCCGTCGGCCTCGCCCACGCCCACGCGCACTCGATCGTGCACCGCGACGTGAAGCCGGGCAACGTGCTCCTCGACCGCGACGGCGCGC
>CAZOLL010000648.1:0-2540 GCA_964580365.1 uncultured Phycisphaeraceae bacterium | reverse complement strand
CATTGCAAGGTGGAGGGCCGGCGCACGCCAGATGTCCGCGGCGGGACGGTTACCCCGAACGCGGCTCGGCCCACGGAACCTCGACCTGCAGGACTCCATGCTCCGCGTAGTTCACGCGGGGGACCTGCGCCTCGATCATCGTCTTGTACTCGCAGGTGTCGAGGTGTCGCCAGCGCCGCAGCCGATGGTCGTGCCGCGCGCAGCTCGCATGGCACTTCGGGCAGCGCCAAGTCGCCGACGCATCGGCCTCGACTCGCACGATCACCTCACCGTGTTTCGCGTCGGGCTCGACGCTCAAGACTCGCCACGGTCCCCGTACGCCCAGGATCATCTCGAACAGTTCGCGCTCGTTCATGCGCGCGAAACCTACCGATGCGCTCCTTCAGCGTCTCGATCCGCCGAAGCGACCGTCGGCCCCCGCTTCCGGCAGGGCAGACGGTCGCGCGGCTCACGACGCTTCCTGGTTCACCCACACGAATTCCCGAAGCGCCATTTACCTTCGACCGGCTCGGCAGCACGGACAAGGAACTGCATTGGATCCGAGGCACGACCAAGCGCTTTGAGGACGGGTACAACTGGTTCGGCCGATACCCGGAGAAGGTTCTCGGCTTCCTCGACAAGCACATGAAGTGAGCAGCCGCGAGTGACGGGTGCACTCGTCGCCCGCTGAGCGGTTTTCGCCGTCGACTACCTCTCCGCCTGTCGCGCCATCACCATCGCCGCCCGCCCATGCGGCCAGCCGCGCGGCGCGTGATCGATCGCGCGGCGCAGCAGTGCGCTCGCCTGCACCCGCTCGAGTTCCGTCTTCGCCTCGCGCATTCGCAGCGCTCCCCAGTTGAACAGCGCGTCCGACAGATTCGGCGCAAGGACGACCGCACTGCGCAGATCCTCGCCCGCGCGCGTCCGCGCCGCCGTCGCCCCCTCTGCATCTCCTCCCGCCTCCAGCAACCGCGCCTCGACCAACCTGCACGCCGCGCGATTGTTGAACGCACCGGCCAGGTCCGGATGGTTCGCGAGCGTCGTGTCACAGTCGTCGATCGCGGCGCGCACTGAGCTGAGCGCGCGCTCGCGGTCGCCGGCGGCCTCGTGTCGCAACGCGCGGCGCAGCTGCACGATCGCGCGCTGCGCGATCGCCAACGCCAGGTCCGGGCCGTCGGTCAGCTCGGGCGCGAAGTCCACCAGCGCCGCATCCAGTCCGAGCAACGTCGTCGGGATCTCCATTCGCTCGCGCGCGATCGAGATCGGGCCGTGGCCCTGCTCGAAGTCGACCGTGCTCGCGGCGTAGCGCATCGCGCGCTCGTCGTCGCCGAGCGCGAGCGCGACCTTCACCATGGCCTTGCGCGCGGCGACGTGGCCGGCGTCGTAGGCGAGCACCTCCTGCAGCAGCGCGCTCGCTTCCTCGGGCTTTCCCTCCAGGCGGCGGCGCTCGGCCTGGCCGAACAGGCGCTCGACGTCGCTGAGCGCGGCGCTCGGCGGCAGCTCCGCCGCGAGGTCGTCGATGGCGCCGCGGCGCTCCGCGTCGGAGATCTCCGCCGCCGCGGCGCGCGCGAGGCCGCGCTCGAAGCGCGCCTCCGCGAGCGACGGGTCGAGCACGAGCGCGCGCTCGACCTCGGCGAGCGCCTCTTCGCCGCGGCCGCGCTCCTTCAGCAACCGGAACAGGAGCAGCCGCACGCGCGCGACCTCGTGGCGCTCGAGGAACGCCTTCACGCGCTCGATGCCGTGGTCCAGCTCCTCGTGCGCCGACTGCAGGTCGCCGAGGCGCGCGAGCAGCGCCGCGTCGTGGAGCAGCGCGGCCGACGAATCGGCCAGCGCGATCGCCTCGCCGGCGGCCGCGCGCTCGGCGCGCTCGCGACCGACGATCGGGCCCCAGATCGCCGCCGTGACGAGCGCGGTGATCAGGACGGCGAACGCCGCGGCGCGCAGCAACGTGCGCCTCCGCTGGAGCAGCTTGCGCACGCGGTAGCCGAGCGACGGGCGGCGCGCGGCGACGGGCTTCTGCTCGAGCCAGCGGTCGAGGTCCTGCGCGAACTCTTCGGCGCTCGCGTACCGCCGCTCGGGCTCCTTCGCGAGGCACTTCGCGATGACGAGGTCGAGGTCGCGCTCGACGCCGGCGTTCCTCGGCTCGTCTTCGACGATGCGGCGCAGGAGCGTCGGCAGGTCCGCGTCGGCGAACGGCGGCGCGCCGGTCAGGCAGCGCTGCAGCGTCGCGCCGAGCGAATACACGTCGCTGCGCCCGTCGATCGCCCGCGTGTCGCCGCGCGCCTGCTCGGGCGACATGTAGGCCGGCGTGCCGGCCACGCCGCCGCTGCCAGCGAGGGTTCCGTCCGCGGCGGCCAGCTCCTTCGCGAGGCCGAAGTCGACGACGAACACGTGGCGTCCTTCGACGAGCAGGTTCGATGGCTTCACGTCGCGATGCACGATGCCGTACGTGTGCGCGTGGTGAAGCGCACGCGCCGCGTCGCGCACGAGTTCGACGATCAAGTGGCGCTCGCGGCGGTCGATCGCGTCGATCGGGCCGCCGTGGATCAACTGCATGCAGA
>CAZOLL010000647.1:0-2558 GCA_964580365.1 uncultured Phycisphaeraceae bacterium | reverse complement strand
ACTCGCGGAGTCCGCGGAACGCCGAGAGGAACGCGTCCTGGACCGCGTCCTCCGCGTCCTCGCGGTGGCGCAGGACGCGCTTCGCGACGGCGTGGAGCGGCGCGCTGGCGGTCGCGACCAGCCGCTCGAACGCGGCCTCGTTGCCGGACTTGAGGTCGGTCACCCATCGCGCTTCGTCGGCCCGGTCGATCGTCTCTCTGGTCTTCATGGTCGGTCCTTTCATCCGGAGATGCGCGGTGGCGGGCCGGGGAGTCCGACGCACTCGAAGAAAAACTCACGAGCGGGCCGCCGGGCCGGAGACGTCGGGCGCCCGATTCGAAAAAATGCCGGGTGATCGGGGTCGCGCGCGGTTCGACTCGCGTATGAGCCCGCGCCGCCGGCGACGAACGCCGGCGGTTCTCGTTCTCCCAACAAAGGCATTCCCCCATGAACACCCGCGGACTCGCCGCCCTCGCGGCGACGGTCGTCCTCTCGCTCACCTCGCTCGCGCGCGCCGACGAGCCGTGGACCACCGACCTCGAGGCGGCGAAGGCGACCGCGGCGAAGGAGGGCAAAGACCTCCTCATCGACTTCACCGGCTCCGACTGGTGCGTCTGGTGCATCCGGCTCGAGCAGGAGGTGTTCTCGACCGAGGTGTTCAAGACCGGCGTCACGAAGGACTTCGTCCTCGTGCGCCTCGACTTCCCCGATGACCAGAGCCGCATCTCCCCGGAACAGCTCGCGAGCAACGAGGCGCTGCGCTCGCGGTGGCGCATCGAGGGCTTCCCCACGATCGTCCTCGCCGACGCTGCGGGCCGGCCGTTCGCCACCGAGGGGTACGAGAAGGGCGGGCCGGAGAACTACCTTGCGTTGCTCGCGAAGGACAAGGCGACGCGCGTCGCGCGGGACGCGGCGTTCGCGGCGGTCGAGGGCAAGGAAGGCGTCGAGCGCGCGAAGGCGCTGGACGGCGCGCTGTCGGCGATGAAGGCGGAAGTCTCGCGCCAGTTCTATGGCGCCGAGATCACCGAGATCGCGAAGCTCGCGAAGGACGATTCAGAGCTCGGCCCGAAGTACGCGGAGATGGCGAACGAACTGCAGCTCGAGATGCTCGACGCCGCCGTCATGGAGCACGCCGCGAAGGACGACTGGGCCGGCGCGCTCGCCGCGATCGACGCGACCATCGCGGAGAACGCGGCCGACGCGAAGTTCGTGCGCGAAGCGCGCAAGCGCAAGATCGAGGTCGCGCTCAACACGACCGCCGGCGTTTCCGACTGGGACGGCGCGTTCGCCGCGATCGACGGCTTCGCGAAGGAATACGCGGACGACCCGGAGCTCGTCACGAAGTGCGCCGAGATGCGCTCGCGCGTGAACATCGCGCGGATGGACGCCACCATCGGCCCGCACGTCGAGGCGAGCGACTGGGACGCCGCGCTGAAGGCGCTCGACGAGTTCGCCACGGCGAACGCGCAGGACGCGCTCGCGGTCCGCGAGGCGCGCATGCGCAAGGTCGACGTCGTCATGAACCAGCACGGCATGAAGGACGACTGGGACAAGGTCATCGAGACGATGCACGCGCTCTCGGTCGACTACGCCGACGACCCGATGCCCAAGCAGAAGGCGCTGACGAACGAGTCGTACGGGTACCACGAGAAGGGTGATCTCGCGAAGTGCGTCGAGCTGCTCGAGGCCGCAGCGGCCGCGGATCCGGATGGGCCGATGGCCGAGCAGGTGAAGGCGATCATCGAGCAGGTGAAGCGCGAGCAGGAGGCGCCGAAGCCCGCAACCGGCGAGAAGTCCGAAGGCGGCTGAACGGCGGGTTCGGGTCCCGCCCCGAACCGGAGGGACGGGACTCGGTCACTTCTTCTCGGGCGGCTTCTTGTCCTTCGAGTCGGCGCCTTGGAGGTAACCGACGCCCTTCATGCGGGTGATCAGGTCGTCGCCCGCTTCGCTCTCCGCGATGTCGCCCGGAACCAAGTCCCGCTTCCCGTGCGACGCGACCTTCCCGATCGGATGCTTCGTCCCGAACTCCGGGAAGAACAGCTCGTCCAGCACGCGCCCCGGCATGTCCTCACCGATCGGCAGACCGAGGATCGCGAGGATCGTCGGCGTGACATCCTCGAGCTTGCCGTTGGCCCGCAGCTGCGCGCCGGGGCGGATCGGGCCGCCTGCGGCGAAGAGGATCGCGTTCGCGTCGTGCCAGTGCGGGCGCTTCTTCCACTCCGCTTCGTCGACGCCCTCGCGCGGCACCGTGGTGTACCCGTGGTCCGACACGATCATCACGACTGTCTCTTCGTCGGCGAGCGCGAGATAGGACGCGATCAGCTCGTCGGTGAACTCGCAGTAGCGGTCGATCACACCCTTGAAGCGCGTGCGGTCGGGCTCCTTCACCACCTGGAGCCCCGCGCGGTGCGACCAGAACGCGTGCTCCATCACGTCGATGCCTTCGAGGTACACCCACAGGAGCGCGGGGTCGACGCGCTCGCGGACGAGCTCGCCGATCGCGGCGTACGAGCGGTCGGACTGGATCGAGAGCTTCAGCTCGGGCAGCGGCTCGGTGCCGACGTTGAAGCTGCCGAACT
>CAZOLL010000646.1:0-2569 GCA_964580365.1 uncultured Phycisphaeraceae bacterium | reverse complement strand
CCGGCGTGCCCTGCATCATGAACACGTCGTTCAACCTGAAGGGCGAGCCGATCGTCGAGACGCCGAAGAACGCATACAACACGTTCATGCGCTCCGGCATGGACGCGCTCATCCTCAACAACTCCTACATCGTCACCAAGAACGGGAAGTGAACGTGCTTTCGCGACTGCTCGGCTGGCTGGTGACGCTCGCGCTCCTGTTCCTGCTCCTCGACGGGCTGGTCCGTCTGTTGCCGTTCTTCCCGCCGACACCGGCGGTCGAGTTCAACGAGCGCTGGGGCTGGGCGAACATTCACGACTCCTCCGCTCACCGGAAGACCGGCGAGTACGACATCCGGTACCACGTGAACTCGAAGGGCCTGCGCGGGCCCGAGGCGGAGTACGCGCGCGGTCCGCACGCCACGCGCATCCTCTTCGTCGGCGATTCGTTCACGCTCGGCTTCACCGTCGACGAGGACGACATCTTCCACCGCGTCGTCGAGCGCGACCTGCGTGCGCGCGGGCACGACGTCGAGGTGCTGAACGGCGGCACCGAAGGGTTCTCGACCGACCAGGAGTACTCGTGGCTCGTCGACGAGGGGATGAAGTACCACCCCGACTACGTCGTGTTCGCGCCCTACCTCAACGACGTGATGTGGAACCTCGAGGACCACTACACGAACAAGCAGAAGCCGAAGTACGAGCTCGCCGCCGACGGCAAGCTCACGCGCACGAACCCCGCGCTCGTCGACACCACCACGCGTTCGTGGTTCGCGCTGCACACCGGCTTCGGCAAGCTCTCCGAGCTGATCAAGAACTCGCGCCTCCTCCCGATGACCTCGGTCGGCGGCGCGCAGCTCCCCGCGGAGTTCGGCCCGGTCCTGTCCGTCGAGCCGCCCGACGTCGCGCGCGCCTGGCGCACGACCGACGCGCTCATCAAGGCGATCGCCGACACCGCGCGCGCGGGCGGCGCCAAGCCGGTCGCGCTGCTGGTGCCGAACAAGTGGGAGATCCACCCGGACATCGCGCTGCCGGCGAGCCGCATGACGCTCTCGGATCTCGCGCCCGCGAAGCCGACCGATCGCTTCCGCGACGCGTGCACCGCGGCTGGCTTCACCGTCGTCGACCCGCGCTCGCAGCTCCGCGCGCGCGGCGCGAAGGAGCGCGTGTACCACGAGAAGGACTTCCACTGGAACGTCGCCGGCAACGAGGCGGTGGCGGAAGCGCTGGTCGCCGCGTTCGAGACGCCCGCGCTGCTCGGGCCGGGCAACGGCACCCCGATCGCCCACGCGTCGCGCGCACACGTCGACTCGTCGATCCCGACCTGGTGGTTCGTGGTCGGCGGACTGTGGATCCTGCTCTCGCTCGCGTTCTGGCGCACCTACCCCGACGAAAACCCGGTGATGGCGCTCCTCAAGGTCGGCGCGCTGATCGGCGGCGTCGTGCTGGTGTTCAAGGGCGTGTTCCTGCTCGCGGCGATGCTGCCGCCGTCGATCGGCGGCAAGGTCGTGCTCTTGATCGGCATCATCATCGTCGGCTTCGTGCTGTGGAAGATCGGCCGGCGTATGGGCGTGATCCTCGAGCTGTACAACACGATGCTGCGGCGCGGGCACTGGTACATGCTGCCGATGCTCGTCGTGATGCTCGCGATCGGCATGCTGCTCGTCGTCGCCGCGTCCAGCCCGTTCGTCGCGCCGTTCATCTACACGCTGTTCTGAAGTGACGAACGCTCCGCCGTTCGTCTCGCGCAGCACCGAGCTCCGCTTCCTCCGCACGTCGATCGACCTCTGGCTCTCGCCCGACCTCTTCTCGAGCGCGGGCGTCGACGCCGGGTCGTTGCGCTTGCTGCGCTCGCTGGAGCGACCGGAGTCGCCGCTCGCCGCCGAGCTGGCGCGTCCGCTGCGCGTGCTCGACGTCGGCTGCGGGGTCGGGACGCTCGGCCTCGCGATCGCCGCCGCGGGACGCGAGCGCGGCGCGCGCGTCACGCTGACCGACCGCGACGCGCTCGCCGTCCACGTCGCGCGGACGAACGCGCAGCGCAACCGGCTCGAAGTCGACGTGAAGGACGCGGGCTTCGGCTACGCGCCGGTCCGCGGCGACGCGCCGTTCGACTTGATCGTCACGAACATCCCCGCGAAGGCCGGGCGGCGCGGACTG
This sequence comes from uncultured Phycisphaeraceae bacterium, assembly GCA_964580365.1. Classification (GTDB taxonomy): domain Bacteria; phylum Planctomycetota; class B15-G4; order B15-G4; family JADJEK01; genus CAZBOK01. The sequence goes on along the minus strand of CAZOLL010000646.1, from coordinate 434 downwards.
CGCGAGCTCTTGTTCGGCGCGGGGCCGCTGCTCGCTCCGGGCGGCGCGCTCGCGGTCGTTCACGTCACACCGCTCTCGGCGACGATCGACTCCTTGCGCACCGAGTTCGAGGCCGAGCACGGCGCGATCGAGGTGACGAGCGAGAAGCGCGGCAAGGAGCACGTCGTTCTGCACTGGCGCTTCCCGCGCGGGCTGCCGGACCGGCAAGAAGACGACGCGCTCGCGCCGTTCCTCCGCGACGACGCGCCCGACGAGTTGCGCGTCGAGCGCGTGGGCCTCGTGCCGTGGACCGCCGTCGCCGACGTCGCCGAGTTCGACACTCCGCACTTCTGGAACGCGCTGATCGCGGACGTCCTCGCCGAAGAGCGGCCGCCGACGTTGAGCGCGCGCGGCGAGCGGCTGATCGTCCTGAACCCGGGCCACGGAATGCTGCC
>CAZOLL010000645.1:0-2571 GCA_964580365.1 uncultured Phycisphaeraceae bacterium | reverse complement strand
ACACTTCGTTCAGCAACGCGTGGGGCGTCGCCGACGACGGCGCGCGCGCGGCGGGCATCCGCACGTCGACGGGCTTCACGTGGCTCGAAGGCTCGGGCTTCACGATGCTTTCGACCCTGCCCGGGTACACGCAGAGCGCCGCGTTCGCACTGGACGCGTTCGGCAACGCGTGCGGCATCGCGGGCGCGATCGGATCGGCGACGGAGCCGGCCCACGCGATCCGATTCAACACCGACGGCACGCTGACCGATCTCGGCGCGCTCGGCGGCACGAGCGCGGCGGCCTTCGAGATGAACCACGCCGGAAGCATCGTCGGCGACGCGACGACGGCGGGCGCGCAGTGGCACTCGTTCTTCTGGCAGGACGGCGCCGGCATGACCGACCTCTTGCCGGGCGCGACCGAGTCGCACGGAAGCGACGTGAACGAGCGCGATGAAGTCGCGGGCTTCACCGGGAGCCTCGCTTCGCTCGCGGTCAACCACGCGTTCCGCTGGAGCGCGGCCGCCGGCTTCTCCGACCTCGGAGTTCCTTCCGGATACAAGAACAGCCGCGGCTTCGGCATCAACGCCGCGGGCCAGGTCTGCGGCACCGCGCAGAACACGACCGGCACGACCCAGGCCTGGGTGCGCAACACGCCCGGCGTCGGTTGGCAGTATCTGCTGACGAACGCGGGCCCCGCGAACACCGCGTGGAAGATCAACGACTTCGGCCAGGTCGTCGGCGACACCGGCAACCTCGCGCGCGCGACGATGTACGTCGACGGCATCGGAGTCCTCGACATCAACACTCTGATCCCGCCGACGTCCGGGATCTCCCTGCGCTCCGCGCACGACATCAACGAACGCGGCCAGATCGTCGGCTGGGGCTTCGTCGCCGGCGTGATGCACGGCTACCGCCTCGACCCGAACTTCATGGTCGTCCACGGGGCGGGCTGCCCGGGCAGCGGCGGACGCGTGCCGGAGCTCGGCGGGTTCGGTCCCACCGCGGCGGGTCAAGCGTCGCTGATGATGGCCGAGGGGAAAGCGTCCGGAACCGGGCTCCTGTTCGTGTCGATGAGCGCCGGCAACGTGCCGCTCGGACTCTGCACGTATCAGCTCGGCGCGCCGCTCGGCAATCCGATCGTGTTCGCGTTCGACGCGAATCGCCAGGCGCGGTTCACCGGCACGCTGCCCGCCGGCCTGCCGAGCGGGTTGTCGGTCTGGTTCCAGTTCGCGAGCATCGACGCCGGCGCGGCGAACGGCAGCTACGCGCTGTCGAACGCGCTCGAGTTGATCGTGCCCTGATCGCGCGCGCCGCGCGGGCGCGAGACTTCGAAGCCGGAGCCGCGGGGCGATCCCCGGCTCCGGCTTCGTTCGTCGGGGGCGCTCGGCGAACTCATCCGGCGCTCCCTCGCTCCCGGTCGACGTCGCAGCTTCTACCCTGGCGCGGTTCGCCGGGCAGGACCGACCACCGGAGCGTCGCGATCATGGCCTCGACTGCGCTCGCTGTCATCCTTTGCGCCTTCACGACTCTCGCCGCCGGCGATCCACCGATCGACTACGGCCGCGCGCAGCTCGACCTTGCGCTCGCGGCGGCGCACCTCGAGACGCGTGCGAGCGACGTGACGATCGCGGCCGACTCCGGCGGCGCGCCCGAGTCGTTCACGATCGACGCGAAGGACGGCAAGGTCTCGATCCGCGGTGCGGACAGAAACGGCGCGATGTACGGCGCGCTCGAGCTCGCCGAGCGCATCCGCATGCACGGCGACACTGCGCTCGCGGACGGGCACGCGGAGTCCGCGCCGTTCCTCGCCGACCGCGGACTGAACCTCTTCCTCACGCTGCCGTGGGACGTCGAAGCGGCCAAGACGAACCTCGTCGAGTCGGCGCTGATCGAGCCGGGCGGGTGGTGGTTCGCGAACGACTCGTACTGGACGATGCTCCTCGACCTGATGGCGGACGCGCGCTTGAACTGGCTCGACCTCCACGGGACGTACGACATCGAGTCGACGCGCTTCCCGAACCTTTACGCCTACCTCGTCGACAGCGATCGCTTCCCCGAGGTCGGCCCGCAGAAGGTCGTGAAGGAGCGCGTGCTCGAGCGGCTGAACCGCGTCATCGAGATGGCGCACGCGCGCGGCATCAAAGTGAGTCTGATGTCCTACGAGGCGGTCTTCTACACCCCGCACCGACCGAAGCCGCCCTACGAGGAGAGCGAGCAGAACCACTTCGACTACACGCGCGAGGTCGTCGAGAAGCTGATCCGCGCGGCGCCGGGCCTCGACAAGATCGGGTACCGCATCGGCGAGAGCGGCCACTCCGGCGAGTTCTTCAAGTGCTACGGCGAAGCGATCGCGGCCTCGGGGAAGGACATCCCGCTCTACACGCGCAGTTGGGTGACGCGGAAGGCGAAGGTCGTCCCGCTCGCACGCGCGGCGAAGGACTTCACCGTCGAGATCAAATACAACGGCGAGCAATGGGGTGCGCCCTGGATCATCATGGGCGGCCGCATGGCGGGCTGGGGCAGCTACTCGTTCGAGGACTATCTCTCCGACTCGAGCGTGTATGGCGGCGACGAGCCGACGAAGACGAT
>CAZOLL010000644.1:0-2576 GCA_964580365.1 uncultured Phycisphaeraceae bacterium | reverse complement strand
CGCCGTCGGCGTGGCCCCCGAGGATGACGACGGCAACGCCGCCGCCGCCGCCCGACCGACCGCGAAGCAGGCCCTTCCCGGCGCGATGAACGGGGCCGACGTCAACCGCGAGGCGCTGCACTCAATGAGCGACGAGGAACAAGACTACCTCCGCTCCGAGGCTGCCGAGATCAAGAAGCTGCACGCGGCCGGGATGAACGTCTACGACTATGTGGAGGCGCGGCACTTCGACGCCGAGCAGAAGATGGCGCTGTGGGCCTTGCTCCCGTCCGACATTCGTTCCGCCATCAAGCGTGGCAAGCCGCAGCCCGCGCTCGCTTCTCAACCGTAAGGACTGACATGGCAAAGACCTACGATAACTCCGGCTCCCTCTCGCGCAACGACCGCAAGGAGCAGCCGAACCACCCGGACTACAAGGGCAAGGCCACCGTGGACGGCGTGGAGTATTGGCTGTCCGGGTGGATCAAGGAGGGGGAGAACGGCAAGTGGCTATCGCTCGCGTTCAAGCAGAAGGAAGAACAGAAGCCGCAGCCGACGACGCGGCGGGCAAAGGACGAACCGGGCGACGCGCCCGACAGCGATTTGCCTTTTAGGTAGGCCGAGCATGACGGCCTTAAAAACATGCTTCAAGCGAATGGACGACGACAGGGAGGCGGCATTGTGTCCGAACGCTGCCCGACCTGACATCGCCGTATCCGGCGCTCGTCGCAGGCTAATCGACTCTATTGGCTGCTGCTGCACGAGCTGTCGGACAAACTACATCCGAACGGGCAGCACTACAGCGCGGAGGCTTTTCATGCTTACTACAAATCCCGCTTCCTCGGCTGCGATGACATTGCTCTGCCAAGCGGGAAGGTGCTGACGATACCGCGCTCGTCGGCGGATTTGGATACAGCCGAGTTCGCCGATTATCTGGCGAAGGTTGAGGCCGACGCTGCCGAGCGCGGCGTCTATCTGGCGGACAGGTATTAACACAGCGGCGATGCCGCAGAAAGGTAGCACCATGAAACAGCACATCATCAGGCAGGGCGACGTTCTGCTCGTTTCTGTGGACAATCTCCCCGATGGCGCTCAGGACGCGACGCCGACGGGCGATGTGATCCTCGCCTACGGGGAAGTCACCGGCCACGCGCACCGGATCACGCAGACGCAGGACACGCCGCGGGTGCGCGTGTGGTCGTCCGGCGCGGAGCGGTTCATTCAGCTCGTCAACGGCCCGGCGACGCTCACGCACGAAGAACATGCGGCCGTCACGCTTGACCGGCCGCTGTACCGGCAGATTCACCAGGTCGAGGAACGCGGAGCGGAGGTGCGCCGTGTCGCGGACTAAGAAGCTGATGAAGCTCACGCCGCAGCAGGAATCGGCGATGAGGCCGTGGGCCGAGAAATGGATCGCCATCGGCCTGCGGACGGGCGAAACGGATTGGGAGGCGAACGCCGAGGCTGTGCGCGCGTGCTACCGATTCTCCGGGCTGCGCGAAGTGCCGATTATCCGCGTGTCGTCGCCCATCGTGGGGGCGCTCGCCGCGCCGCTGGCCGCTAACGCTATTGCCGCCATTCGCGGCAGCGCCGTGCGCAGCGCCGTGAGCACCGCCGTGGACAGCGCCGTGGACAGCGCCGTGGGCAGCGCCGTGGGCACCGCCGTGGGCGGCGCCGTGTACAGCGCCGTGCGCAGCGCCGTGAGCACCGCCGTGAGCACCGCCGTGGACAGCGCCGTGCGCAGCGCCGTGCGCAGCGCCGTGCGCAGCGCCGTGTACAGCGCCGTGGACAGCGCCGTGCGCAGCGCCGTGGACAGCGCCGTGGACAGCGCCAACAGCCTATGGTGGCACTTCTGGCTCGGCGGCCAATTTTGGTCATGGTGGCCGGCCCATTCGGAGTTCCTGATCGCTGAATGCAATGCGCCGGTTTCGGACGACATTCGCGCCCGCTCGCGCGCCTATGCCGCGCTGTCAGAAACGGCGGCCTATCAGTGGATGAACCGCGATTTCGTCATGACGTGCGCGCGGCCGGTGCGGCTGGAACGCGACGCGCGCGGACAACTACACTCCGATACTGGCATGGCGATTCAATGGCCCGACGGATGGGGCCTATGGATGATTCACGGCGTGCGCGTCAACGAGCAAATCGTGATGCGCCCGGACACGATCACCGTCGAGCAAATACGCGCCGAGAACAACGCCGAAGTGCGTCGCGTGATGCTCGACCGCTACGGCGAGGATCGCTACATCGTCGATAGCGGGATGCGGCCCGTCGCACACGACGAGACATTCGGCACGCTCTACGTCGAGCCGCAGGATGCGGGGACGCCGATCGCGAAGGTGCGCGTCATCAACCGCTCGCCGGAGCCGGATGGGACGTTCAAACCCTACTGGCTCGATATCAACCCGGCGCACTACGACGGTGACGCCGGGCGCATCCCGCAGGCGGCCGTGGCGTCCACCTGGCGCACCGCCGATGGCGCTCTGGCGTTCCGCAACTGGCGCGACTACTCGCCGCAGGTGGAGACATGAGCAAAGACGGAACGCGCATCGGATCGCTTAAGCAGGTCGTTGAACTGCGCGCCCGCATCGCCGAGC
>CAZOLL010000643.1:0-2586 GCA_964580365.1 uncultured Phycisphaeraceae bacterium | reverse complement strand
AACCCCGCAGAATCCCGTGAAGTCGGACGGCGACAATCACTGAGCGCGGGTCGACCCGCACGGAGGCATCCGGTGGCCGAACAGTTCTTCTCGTTCGATAAGGTCCTTCGCGAGCTTCACCTCGAGGAGGAGGAGCTGAAGCGCCTGGTCTCGGAAGGCGAGATCCGCGCCTTCCGCGACGAGGACAAGATGAAGTTCAAGAAGGAAGACATCGATCGCTTCAAGACGAAGCTGAACTCCGAGTCGCCGACCATCGAGTCGGGCTCGGGCGAGCTGACCGAAGAGCTCTTCGGCGAAGAAGAGTCCGCCGGCGGCGACGTCGGCATGGTGACGCAGCAGATCCCGGACAAGTCGTTCCTCGAAGAGGAAGAGGTCCAGGAGCTCGAGCCCGCCGCTGCGCCCGCGCGCGCCGAGCGGCCCGCGCGTCGCGCGGCCGGCGGTGCGGCGCGCCCTGCGCGCCGTCGCGTCGAGGCCGCGCCGCAGTCGGGCGAAGGCATGCTCGTCCAGGTGATGCTCGTCCTCGGCGCCATCGTGCTGCTCTACGCGACGCTCGTCGCGTTCAACGCGGCCGAGGTGAAGACGACCGGTCTGTCCTCCGGTCTGTCGAGCTGGGTCGGCGACACCTTCCTCAAGTGATCCGCGCCGCGGCGCTTCGCGCCGCGACCGCGAACGAACGCACGAAGCGAGGGCGGCCGATCCGGACGACCGGATCTGCCGCCCTCATGGCAAAGACAGAAGAACGGTCGGGTTGGGTGACTTGATACCGGGGTCCATTATCCGAGTTCGCCCGCGCGAAGAGCCGACTCTCGCGCGCGGCACCGCTCGGGGAAGGTTTTCAAAACGCATGACGAGTTCAATGTGGTTGGTGCTCGGGGTCCTCATCGCGCTGCCGACGACGACGGGTTGCGTGTCGCGCGGCAAGTATGGCGAGACGGTCGACGAGCTCTACAAGGTCCAGAGCGAGAACAAGCGCCTCCGCGAGCTGTCGGAGGACTACGGCAACCAGCTGTCGTCGACGCGTGAGCGCGCGACCGCGCTCGAGGGCGAGAACAGCCAGCTGCGCGCCAATTGGGAGCAGGCGAGTCGCCAGATCGCCGACCTCGAACGCCAGCTCAAGGAGCAGCCGGCGCTCAACATCGAGGGCGTCTCGACGATCAGCACGCCCGAGGGACTCATCCTCCGCATCGAGGACCGCGTGCTGTTCGACTCGGGCCGCTCGGAGCTGAAGGGCTCGGGAAAGTCGACGATCGGCAAGGTCGCCGACCTCTTGAAGTCGAACGACCTCAAGCTCGAGATCGCCGGCCACACGGACAACGATCCGGTGCAGAAGACGAAGAAGCTCTATCCGCGCGGCAACATGGAGCTCGGCGCCGACCGCGCGCTCTCCGTGTTCGACGCGATGCGCGGAGCGGGCATCCCCGAAGGGCGGATGCACGTGTCGTCCTACGGCGAGTTCGACCCGGTCGACGCCGGCGACAAGGCGAAGAACCGCCGCGTCGAGATCCGCGTCCTCCGCGGCGCGCAGTGATCCAGCAGGTGCGATGACGCGGCGCGAGTGAACGACTCCGTCGACCGCGATCCACGAACGGCGGCGCGCTCGCGACGAGCGCGCCGCCGTTCGCGCGCTTCGTGCCTCGCCCTGCTCGCGGCGATCGCGGGCTGCGACGGCGCCGCGCCCGAGTCGCCCGCGCCGCCGAGCGCGCTCGACCGACTCGATTCGATGGCGCTCGTCTTCGTGCCGGGTCCGCTCGCGGGCAACGACGGCTCGTTCTTCATCGATCGGTTCGAGACCACGAACGCCGAGTTCGCGCGCTTCGTGCGCGAGACCGGTTATCGCCCGGCCGACGATTCCGGCTACCTCCTGCACTGGGACGCCGAACGTCGAGGTCCGCAGGACGATCGCCTGTCGTCGCATCCCGTCGTGTTCGTCTCGCGCGCGGACGCCGCGGCGTACGCGGACTGGCGCGGCGTCGCGCTGCCGACGGGCGACGAGTGGGAGCGCGCGGCGCGGGAGGTGATCGTCGGCCAGAGCGAATCGCTCGGCCGCTTCTACATGAACGCGCGCGAGACGGGAGTCGGAGGCACGGCGCGCGTCGGCACGTTCGAGAGCGGACGCACGCGCTCGTCGGTCGTCGCTCCCCCCGTGTACGACCTCCTCGGGAACGTCCGCGAGTGGACCGCAAGCGACTTCGAGTTCGACGGCCGCGCGCTCACGAAGGGCGGATCGTTCGCGGACCCGGTGCGGAACATCCGGCCCGACGCGGCGAACTTCGAGGAGCCCGACAACCGCAACCACGCGCTCGGCTTCCGGTGCGTCCTGCGCGACGCCTCGGCCGTGCTGCGCGCCGTGCTCGAGCGTCTGCCGGAGCTCGACCCATCCACGAGGGAGCGCGAGCTCGAGCGTCTCTCGGAGTTCGGCGAGCCGCTCGCACGACTCCTCAAGCGTGTCCGTCTGAAGGAAGCGATCGCTGCGCGCGTTTCCGCCGACGATGCGGACTCGGACGTGTGCGTCCCGCTCGCCGACGGCCGGTTGGTGCGGTTCACGGCCGGCGGCGAGGCGCGCCTGCTCGACGGCGAGCGGATGGT
>CAZOLL010000642.1:0-2593 GCA_964580365.1 uncultured Phycisphaeraceae bacterium | reverse complement strand
CTTCGATTTCGGCCGGATCGACGACCAGGTGTTTCTCGCGATGGAGCGCATCGAAGGCCGCGACCTCGGCGCCGCGCTGGCGCGCGCCGCTGCCGCTGGGACAAAGGTCACACCCCTGGTCGCGGCGTTCATCGCGGCCGAGTGCTGTCAGGCGCTCGACTACGCGCACCGCCGCAAGAGCCCCGACGGTCACGTGCTCGGGATCGTCCACCGCGACGTCACGCCCCGTAACGTCCTCCTGTCGTGGTCCGGCGAGGTCAAGCTGACCGACTTCGGCATCGCCGCGCTCGCGGGCGACGCGACCTCGTCGCTCGTCGGCACGCCCGCCTACATGGCCCCCGAGCAGGCGCTCGGCGAGCAGGCGCGGGTCGGCCCGCGGACCGACGTCTACGGGCTCGGCGCCCTCCTGTACCGGGTGCTCGGGGGCCGCCCGCCCGCCGCCGGCGAGACGGTGGTCGAGGTCCTCACGGCCGTCCTCCACGACGAGCCCACGCCGCTCGTCGAGCTCTCGCCCGGCGACGCGGACGCGCTCGCGCGCGCGATCGTCGACCTGCTCGCCGATCGCGCAGCGGCGCGCCGGATGGCCGAGGCGGGGAAGCGGCGCGTGCTCGAGTGGATGGACGACGATCGGCGCTGCGAACGGGTGCTCGAGATCTACCGCGAAGTGATCGCCGCCCGCGCCGCGGCCGCGCGTTGACTCGACGCCGCGGGACTTCTCACGGCTCGGCGAGCTCGATCGAGAACCCCTTCGCGCACGGCGCCATCCACGAGAACCCGGTCGCGAGTTTCACGTCGATCGGCACGCGAACGTGCAGGATCGTTCCGCGCGGCGTCGTCTCTCGCACGACCTGCGGCGTGCCGGTCGCGAGCGCCGAGCCGTCCCCGAGCTTCGCCGCGCGCACGGCGAGCCGCTCCGGAGGCTTCGTCCCCGGCTCCCACGGGATCGCGCGGTGACACTCGCCCGCGAGCTCCGCGACGAAGTCCGCGGAGCGCACGCTGTAGTAATCGGTGAGCCGACTCTGCGCGATCATCGCGTCGTCGCCGATGCCGCCGTCGACGAGAGCCGGCTGCTCGATCGTGATCACCATCCGATCGCTCTCGCGCGCAACGCGCGTCGTTCCGGTCGCCGGCGGTGCGACCGCCCGCGGGACGAACGTCGGGTCGCCGTAGACGATCATTCCGCCGCCGTTGCCGAGGCGGTTGTCGCGCCCTTCGCCGGAGAACCGCGCCGTGTGCTCGCGCGCGGCCGGATAGCGCACGCGCTCGGGCAGGAACGCGAGGGCGAGGCGATCCTGCATCCGCTTCTGCGCCGCTCCGAGCGACAGGCCGTCCCCCGTGATCAGCGCGAACGCCTGCATCGCGAGCGGCCCGTGCCACGCATCGACGCCGCCGACGAACGCGGCGACGCCGGTGTCGAGCAGCGCGAGAGCGATCGACGCGTCGCGCGCGGGCGCCGGGTGCTCGAAGCTGCCGTCGAGAGGCGCGTACCACTTCCCGGGGCAGCCGTTGAAGCACGCGCACGAGACGAGCACCGCGCCGTCGAAGCGCACGCCCCAGTCGCGCAGGTCCGCCGCGCGGAAGCAGCCCTCCATCGAATCCGGGTAGCCGTGCGAGAAGAACAGCAGGAAGTCGTCGTCCGCCGCTCCGAGGAGCGCTTCCCGCGCATGCGCCCGACGCTTGTCGTCGGGGAGCGAGAGCGGCACGAACGACTGGTGCAGATCGAGCCCGAGCGCTCGCGCAGCGGTGTTCTTCGTCGCGACGGGAACCTTCGTCCCGCCCCAACTGCCGAACATCGTCGTCTTCGCGCCGCGCGCCGCGCGCCGTGCGCGAACTCCGTTCGCGACGAATCGCTCTGCCGCCTTCCCGTCGCGCCCGGTGACGAACCCGTACTCGAAATCGGCGAACGGGTCGTCGTCGACGCCGACGCAGACCTCGAGCACGCGGTGCGCGAAGTCGACGTCGATCGTCTCCGGCGGCACGACGAACACGACCGCCGCGGGCGGCGCGGCACGAAGGCGCTCGAGAAGCGCGTCGAAGTCGGAGGGGTCGAACTCCTCCGACTCCGCGTCGTGCGAGGCGGCGAGGATCTCGGCGGCGCCGCGGAACTCGCCGTTCTCGCCGGGAGCGACGAAGACACGGAAGTCGGAGCCGCCGCCGGCCAGGCACGCAGCGGTGACGGCAAGGACCTGCGAAGCGATCGCCACGCGATCTCCCGGGTGCCCAGGACCGGGTCGGCTGCGCGAGAGGTTACCCGCGAAAAGACACGAGGCCCGCAACGAACGCCGTCGTCGCGGGCCCCGCAGGAGTGGTGGGCAGGGTCGGAGTTGAACCGACGACACCCCGGTTTTCAGCCGAGTGCTCTACCACCTGAGCTACCCGCCCTTGGAAAGGCGCGCGATCATAGTGGATCTCGGCGGACGTGCAAATGGTGGGCGTGTTCCGAGAGCGAGGATCGGCGGACCGGACACGAAGCACACAAAGAAGGCACGAAGAGCGCCCTGACCGACGGACGCGGGGTGCGGCGTCGACGCAGGGGCACCGGACTTCGTCCGGCGGTTTCCGTGGAGAGGCTCCCGCGCACGAGAGCCTTTCA
>CAZOLL010000641.1:0-2594 GCA_964580365.1 uncultured Phycisphaeraceae bacterium | reverse complement strand
GTCATCAACAACGACCCCTGCTACGCCTACCTGATGCGGTCCAACATGATGGTGGACCAGAAGCTCGTCATGGCCCACGTGTTCGGCCACTGCGACTTCTTCAAGAACAACCTGTGGTTCGGCAAGACCGACCGCAAGATGATGGACCACATGGCGAATCACGGCACCGTGATCCGCCGCTGGGTCGACCGCGTGGGGTTGGAAGAGGTCGAGCGCTTCCTCGACTGCTGCCTCTCGCTCGACAACTTGATCGACCCGCACTCGATGTTCATCCAGCGCAAGACGAAGCCGGTCGCGCTCGACGAGAGCGGACGCGTCGACGAGCCGCCCGCCGTGAAGTTGAAGACGAACCGTCCTTACATGGACACCTTCATCAACCCGAAGGAGTTCGTCGAGCGCGAGAAGAGCCGCATCAAGAAGGAGGTCGCGCAGGACGCGCGCTTCCCGCCGCAGCCGGTGCGCGACGTCTTGAGCTTCCTCATCGATCACGCGCCGCTCAAGCGCTGGCAGCACGAGGTGCTCGAGATCGTGCGGAACGAGGCGTACTACTTCGCGCCGCAGGCCATGACCAAGATCATGAACGAGGGCTGGGCGTCGTACTGGCACTCGACGATCATGACGCAGAAGGTGCTGAAGCCCTCCGAGGTCGTCGACTACGCCGACCATCACAGCGGCACGCTCGCGACGCGGCCGGGCAAGCTGAACCCCTACAAGCTCGGCATCGAGCTGTTCCGCGACATCGAAGACCGCTGGAACCGCGGCAAGTTCGGCGCCGAGTTCGAAGCGTGCGACGACTTCGAGGTGAAGAAGCGCTGGGACAAGAAGGCGGGGCTCGGCAGGAAGAAGATCTTCGAAGTGCGGCGCACGCACAACGACGTCACCTTCCTCGACACCTTCTTGAACGACGAGTTCTGCGAGGCGCAGAAGCTGTTCGTCTACGGCATCAACCGCCGCACGGGGCAGGCCGAGATCCTCGACCGCGACTGGCACAAGGTGAAGGACCAGCTCCTGTTCTCGCTCACGAACTGGGGGCAGCCGTTCGTGTACGTGGTCGACGGCAACTGGAAGAACCGCGGCGAGCTGTACCTCGTGCACAAGTGGGGCGGCATCGACCTGCAGCTCGACTACGCGCACGAGACGCTGAAGAACCTGCGCCACGTCTGGGGACGTCCGGTGCACCTCGAGAGCCAGATCGACGGAAAAGGTCAGCTCTTCACTTGCACCTCCGCCGACGGAGAGGTGACGTCACAGGATGTCACCGTGTCCGAGGCGTCGACAGCGGTCGGCAAGTCCGAGTGATCGATGATCCCCTTGAAGGACGACCAACGACCGGCGCACGCGCCGGTCGTGACGCTGATCGTGATCTCCGCGTGCGTCGCCGTCTTCTTCCGTGAGCGCACGGTGGGGATCGACGCGCTCGTACGGCGCTTCGCACTGTTCCCGGCCGTCGAGGCGGCGCGCTTCCACGAGCTGCGCGAGTCGTTCCCCGACGTGCATGCGTGGGAAGTGTGGCGCCTCGTCGTCCCGTTGCTCACGTCGATGTTCCTGCACGGGGACTGGCTGCACCTGATCGGCAACATGTGGTTCCTCTGGGTGTTCGGCCCCGCGCTCGAGGGACGGCTCGGCAGCACGGTGTTCGCGCTCGCCTACCTCGGTTGCGGCGCGGCCGCGGGCGTGATCCACACGGTGCTGACTTCCGGCGAAGTCGTTCTCGAGCCCGGGTCGCTCGGCTTTCCGCGCGTCCTCCATCTCGACCTGAGCCCCGTGATCGGCGCGTCGGGCGCGATCGCGGGCGTGCTCGGCGCCTACTTCGTCTTGTTCCCGCGCGCGCGGATCTTCACGTTCCTCCCTCCGCTGTTCCTGTTCGCGCTGCCGGCGGTCGTCTTCCTCGCGCTGTGGTTCGCGCTGCAGTACTTCGCCGCGCTGGTCGGCACGACGCGGTTCACGGGCGTTGCGTACGGCGCGCACGTCGGCGGCTTCCTGGCCGGGATGCTGCTCGCGGTGACGGCGATGGTCGTGCGGCCGCGGGAGTTCGTGCGATGACCGCCGTGGAATCGAGGGCGCGGCTGTACGCGAAGATGTTCGGCCCTCCGCGCGAGCTCGTGCGCGGGCATGGGCCGGAGCTGCCGATGATCGACGTGTCGATCCACGGCCCGGGCCACGGCGACCGCGAGTTCTACACGCTGATCACGACGGGCATGAGCGACCGGCGCATGAACGTGCCGAAGGACGTGAGCGACGCCGCGCGGCGCGTCGAGCTCGCGTTCTACGTCGACCAGCCCGGGCCCACGGTGCTGGCGCTGCTCAAGACGCTCGCGCGGATGCCGCACGCGCAGGAACTGTGGCTCGGTCACGGCCACACGCTGCCGAACGGCGACCCGCCGGCGCCATTGTTCCCGAACTCGGAGCTGTGCGCGATCCTCATGCTGCTCACGAACGTGGCGCCGGAGTCGGGGATGAGCACGCTGCTCGAGATCGACGGCGACCCGGTCAGCGTGCTGATGCCGGTGCCGCTGACGAGGAAGGAGTGCGAGCTGGCCGTCGAGCAGGGCGTCGAAGCGCTGCTTGCGGTCTTCAACGAGAAGCGGTTCTCG
>CAZOLL010000640.1:0-2594 GCA_964580365.1 uncultured Phycisphaeraceae bacterium | reverse complement strand
GGGCCCCGGGGGCGGGGGGGGCGGGGCCCCGGCCCCCCGGGCGGGGGCCCCCCGGGCCCCCCCCCCCGCGACCCGGCGAACCGGCGACCCAGTGAACCGGTAACCCGGCGAACCGGTGACCCGGGAGTCACCGCCCGGCTCACTTCAACCCGTCGTCGCCGCGCTCCACGCTTCCTCGAACACGTCATGCAGGCTCCGGTACAGCGAGCTCTGCGCATCCAGCTTGATCAGCGTCTCCGCTTGCGATCCGGGAACGACCAGCCTCAGGTGGAGGACGTCGTCGAGGAAGATCATCCGGAAGCGCCACAGCGGCGCGTGCTCCGCTGTCCGCACCTGCAGCCGCTTCTTCGCGTCTTTGTCGAGGTGCGCCTGGATCTCCGTCAGGGCGCGCAGCGACGCGTCGACGCGCGACTTCATCGCGCCGCGCAGCGGGACGTCGTGCTGCACCGCGCGCTCGATCGCGTCGACGGCCTTGCTCGCCGGGTCGAGCAGGAGGAAGCGCAGTCGTCCGTCCGGTTGTCGTGCCGACGCTTCGAGCAGCTGTCGGAACTCCGGGTTGCCGAGGAACGACGAGAACGACGCGGCGAACACGTCGATGCGGCGCGGGCGCAGCTCGGTGACCAGCTCGTACAGCTCGCGCGTGAGACCACCCGCCGGCTCGTCGCTCGTCGCGAAGAAGCGGACGCCCGACGTCTTGCGGATCCCGAAGAAGTCCTGGAGCACCGCGGCCGGTCGCTCGCCGTCGTCGTTCAGGACCGCGATGCGGAACATCTCCGAGAGCATCCGGATGTCCTTCACGCGGAAGAAGAACGTGCCGAGCTTGTCGTTCACCGCGGCGATCGCCTCGCGCACCGCTTTCTTCGCGGCGGTCGCGCTGCCGGACTCGCCGCGCGCGGCGCGCACGACGCCTTGTTCCTTCAGCTCGTGGAAGATCTCTTCGAATGCGACGGGCCGCACCCGCGCGCGCAGGAGGCGCAGGAGCGCGACCTGTCTTGCCGGCTCGCCGCGAAAGGTCCGTCCCGCCGGGCGGATGATCGCGTCGTGAAGGACCTGCTCGAAGACGGCCTCGGGAATCGTCGGTTCGACGGGCGACATCCAGCCGATCTCCATGCGCGCGGCGGAAGGCGCCGAGGATGCCGGAGTTATCGCGCCGCTTCAACCGACCAACTCTCGACGAACTCTTCGCCGACGAATCGACGATGATCCGATCGATCCCGTAGTCCATTATCAGTTCATGTTTTACGGGTTGACGGACGATCGAGCGCGGGCGAACATTCGTGGCTCTTCGCGAAGGATCATTCGATGACCGCGACCCTCGACGTCACCTCGGTCCGCACCAACCCGAACAAGAGCGCGCACTACATCAAGAGTGCGCCGGCCCTGAAGCAGGAGCTCGCGCGCGAGCTGCCGAAGGACGAGCTGCGTCACCTGCACAGGAAGCGGCCGCTGCGGCACTTCCTCGTCGTGTTCCGTCAGCTCGTGTTGCTCGCGCTCGGCACGTGGGTGAGCTTCACGCGCGACGAGTGGTACTTCTGGGTCCCGGCCGCGGTGGCTGTCGGGTTCGTGATCTTCGACTTCACCGTGCTCCTGCACGAGGTCGTGCACAACGCGGTGTTCGAGACCAAGCGCCCGCGCGCGATGCGCTTCCTCGGGATCTGCTACGCGTTCCCGAGCGGCATCTCGGCGACGCAGTTCACGCGCTGGCACCTCGACCACCACGACAACCTCGGCTCGGAAGACGACCCGAAGCGCCACCATCTGTCGCCGAAGAAGAACGCGCGCTGGTACAAGGCGCTCTACTTCACGCCCGCTCTGTTCCCCATCTACTTCCGCGCCGCGGCGCGCGAGAACGGGACCTACGAGCCCGCGCTTCAGCGCGCGATCCGCATCGAGCGGCTCTGCACGATCGGCGGGCACCTCGCAATCCTCGCGACGCTGATCGCGACGATCGGCGGGTGGCTCGCGTTCAAGGTGTACATGGTCCCGTACTTCCTCGTGTTCCCCGTCGCGTTCGTGATGAACCGCCTCGGCCAGCACTACAACATCGACCCGACGGATCCCGCGAAGTGGTCGACGCTCGTGAAGAGCACGCCGTTCTGGAACTTCGCGTACCTCTGGTCGAACTTCCACCTCGAGCACCACTACTTCCCGAACGTGCCGTTCTACAACCTCGCGCGACTGCATCGGACGCTCGGAGGTTTCTACGCGCGCCGATCGATGGTCCCGGTTGGCTACGGGGAGCTGTTGTGGAACTGGATCGTGCGGAACAAGACGCCGCATACCAAGTGGGGCTGCCGGGGGTCTTGAGAGAACGGATGTCGGGCCCGAGTCCGTTCATCGGGATTCGACTCGCGGAATCGCGTCGCTGCTAAGGCGGCCGTGAAGGTGCCAGCCGCTGAGGAGCTGCCACGAGCGCGGTGAAGCGGTTGGCGCGGGGCGTGAACTCGGCTCGAGTTCGTGCCAGCCGGTGAACCACGCGGCCGAAGAGTATGGATCGACGGGGCCGGCGAAGGGGATCCCGTGGCGGCGCGCGTTGGCAAGCACGTAGAGCAGCGTGTTCTTCACGTCGAGCGTCGAGGTCAGTGCGCGCGAGT
>CAZOLL010000639.1:0-2595 GCA_964580365.1 uncultured Phycisphaeraceae bacterium | reverse complement strand
GAACCCCGAGGTCTCGCCCGACGGCAAGTGGATCGCCTACTTCGAAGCGCCGGACCACGACATCGGACACCACAGCTATGACGTCTCCACGCTGATGGTCATGCGTGCGGACGGCAGCGGCGCTCGCCAGATCTCCGCGACTCTCGACCGCGACCCCGTCGACGTCGTGTGGGCGCGCGATTCGTCGGCGGTGCACTTCACGATCGACACGCACGGCGAGCGGCAGATCTATACGTCGACGCTCGCCGACTTGGGCAAGCCGGTGACCGACGAGCCGACGCGCGTGACGAGCGGCGAGCACAAGTTCACGCTCACCGACGTGAGCGCGGACGGCACGGCGTGGGGAGTCATCACCGCGCCGCAGTTGCCCGCCGACGTCGCGTGCGTGCGCATCGCCGCGAACGCGGGCGCGCCGCGCACGCTCACGCACGTGAACGACGACGTGCTTGCGCGCCTCGATCTCGCCAAGGTCGAGAAGCTCACCTGGAAGTCGACCGACGGGCTCGAGATCGAAGGCTGGCTCGTGACGCCCGCCGACCTCGCCGCGCGGACCGCGGGCGGCAAGACGCTGCCGCTCGCGTTGCAGATCCACGGCGGGCCGCACGCGATGTACGGCGTCGAGTGGAACTTCGAGCGCCAGTGGTTCGCCGCGCAGGGCTACGCGCTCCTGTACACGAACCCGCGCGGCTCGACCGGGTACGGCCAGGAGTTCGGCAACGCGATCCAGAACGCCTACCCCGGCAAGGACTACGACGACCTGATGAGCGGCGTGGACGCGGCGATCGCCCGCCTGCCGATCGACAAGAATCGGCTGTACGTCTACGGCGGCAGCGGCGGCGGCGTGCTCACCGCGTGGACCGTCGGCCACACGAATCGCTTCGCGGCCGCGGTGTCGATGTTCCCCGTGATCGACTGGGTCAGCTTCGTCGGCACGACCGACGGGCCGTGGTGGTACGCGAACTTCAAGAAGCTCCCGTGGGAGGACATCACGGAGCACTGGGACCGCTCGCCGCTGAAGTACGTCGGCAACGTCACGACCCCGACGCTCCTGATCACCGGCGAGCTCGACCTCCGCACGCCGATGGCGCAGACCGAGGAGTACTACCAGGCGCTGAAGCTGCGCAAGGTCGAGACCGCGATGGTCCGCATCCCCGACGAGTATCACGGCGCTGCGGGACGCCACGTCAGCAACCTGGCGCGCCGCATCCTCTACGTGGAGTCGTGGTTCGCGAAGCACGGCGGCGAGAAGCCGGCGCCGGCCGACCCGGCCGCGTCGGGTTCGCGCTGAGCGAGAAAGCGGAGTCCGCGCCGTGACGAATCCGGGCGAGCCGACCTTCGTGCTCCGGCAGTTCCGCGCCGGACCGCTGCAGCAGGTGCTGGTCCTGCTCGCGGCGATCCTCCTCTTGGTGCCGATCGTCGCGCTCGTCCTGCTCGGCGTCGTGTTGTTCGGGCTCTGGCAGCTCGTGCGCATCGCTCTCGGGATGGCGCCGCGTCCCGGCTCGCGCCGAAGCGTGGGGCCGGACGGCCCGGTCATCGACGTCGAGGTGACGCGCCGCGTCGATCGCTGAGCGCGACTATTCCCGGTAGCCGAGCACGACCAGCAGGCACGGCCCGCCCGAGATCACGTTGATCCCCGCGTCGCGCGCGGCGCGGACGGCGGCCGCGCTCTCGGCGCCCGGCTGCATCCATAGGTGGCCGATGCCGAGCGATGCGGCTTCCGCCACGACGCGCTCGGTGACGCGCGGAGGAGTGATGATCGAGACCGCGTCCGGAAGCGGGTCGAGGTCGGAGAGCCGCGCGACGCTCGGCACACCCTCGACGACGGTCTCGTTCGGATTCACGGCGCGCACGTCGCGTCCGTGTTGCAGGTAGCAGCGCAGCACTTTGTTGCCGTACTTCGCGCGGTCGGCCGACGCGCCGACCACGGAAAAGCGCGACTGCGCGAGGAAGCGTTCGATCGATCCCGACTCTGCCATCCGCGCACCTTAGCCGGCGCGCAGGCCGTGCAATCCGCCCGCGTCCCGCTCAAGAGAATCCGGCGCGTGGAATGGCGTCGGAGCTGAGCCGGCCGTGAAGGTGCCAGCCCGTGCGGAGCTGCCACGAACGGGGCGCTGTGGTCGGCGCGGGGCGTGTGGATGGCTCGAGTTCGTGCCAGCCGGTGAACCACGCGGCGGAGGAGTAAGGGTCGACGGGGCCGGCGAACGGGATGCCGTGGCGGCGGGCGTTGGCGAACACGTAGAGCAGCGTGTTTTTCACGTCGAGCGTCGAACCGAGGACGCGGGAGATGGAAGCGATCGGAGAAGACGCGGCCTCGGCGCTTCAGTGCCGAATTCAAGTGGCGCTTGATGCGGACCAGCAGACCTTGCACTCCGCGAGTGAGGGCGCGCGAGTTGTCCGCCTCGACGATCAAGTACAGGTGATTCGACATCACCGAGAAGTGCACCAGTCGGAAGTCGCGCCGTTCGCGCCCGGCGAGGAACGCGGCCTTGAGCGCACGCGCGGCCCGCAGTGACCGCAGCGTCGGCAGTCCGCGCACGACGCGAGTCGTGACATGCACCGGCGCGAGGTCTCGAAACGCACCGCGTTTCGAGTGCT
>CAZOLL010000638.1:0-2599 GCA_964580365.1 uncultured Phycisphaeraceae bacterium | reverse complement strand
TCAGGTCGAGCGTCTGGTAGATGGTGCCGTCGACGTCGAGCAGGAAGTGCACCGAGAGATTGCGCTCGTCGTGCAGCACTTTGAAGCACTGCCGCGACGTCCCGCACACGTCGAAGTGGATCACGAACTGGTCGATGTGCTCGGCGAGCCAGTCGCGCTCCCATCCCTGCGACTGCACTTGTTCGCGCACCACGTCGCTGACGTTGCCGCGGATCGAGTGGTAGCTCGCCTGCGACTTCCACTCGGTGCGCGCCTTGTCGCTCATCTCCGCGGGGAAGCGCGGCTCGACGCGGTAGGCGTCATAACCGAGCGGGTCGTTCCACAGGACGACGCGGGTGCCGGTGTGGATCAGCTCACCGCAGACGGAGATCTCGTCCTTCCAGCGCGGAAGCGGTTCACCGGACTTCGGCGGCGACACGCACCCGAGCGCGATGCAGGAGAGGATCGCCGCGGCGTTGCGCAGGCGAGTCGATGGAGCGGTGCGGCGGCGGTATCGGCCGGGTCGGGCGCGCGGACTCATGGAACTTCGTCGGGATCCTTCGCGGTGCGACTCCGGTTCGGCGTCCGCGAGTCTATCGACCGCCACCCGTCACTTGATGTACCCGAGTTGGGTCAGATCGCGGATCGCCTGGGGGTCGAGCGTGGCGTCGATGACCGGCGCGGCCCCGTGCGGGGTGGACGCCAGGAGGTTCTCGCCGAGCTCGCGCAGCGTCGCGGCGTCGTCCGCGCGCTCTTCCGCGAGGTCGACCTTCTCGTTCGGATCGGTGCGCAGGTCGAACAGGCGGTCCTTCTTCTTCCCGTGCACGAACTTCAGGCCGCCGCGCACGACGGCCCAGTGCTGGCGCGATTCCGCGAACGCGAAGCTGCGGCCGCGGCCCTGGAACAGATTGGCGGGCGCGAGCCCCGCGGTCGGCGCGAGCCCGGCGAACGCGACGAGCGACGAGTGGAGGTCGGCGGTGGACGTCGGCTCGGTGACCTCGGCGGGGAGTCCCGCGGGCCGCGCGCCGCGCGGGAAGCGCACGACGAGCGGGACGTGCAGCACCTCTTCATGCACCGTCATGCCGTGGCCGTAGCCGCCGTGGTCGTACAGCTCTTCGCCGTGATCCGCCGTGAAGAGGAGGAGCGTCGAGTCGGCGAGCCGCGCGCGATCGAGCGCCGTGACGATCGGCTCCACGTTCTCGCGGTCGAGGCGGCGGACGGACGACTCGTAGATCAAGCGAAGGAAGCGCGCGTCGTCGTCGGTGAGCGCGAGGCGGTCCTGGTTGGTGCGAGCGACGACGCGGCGCGCGCGACGAGCTTCACGATTCGCGACGCCGTTTCCGCGCGCACTTCTCGCAGACGCCGACGCAGGTGAGGAGCACCGATTCGGTGGAGTGGCGCGCCGGCACGCGCGGGTTCACGGTGTCGAGGGTGTCGTCGTCGAAGTCCGTGATCGAGTCGCAGAGGCGGCACAGGAAGTGGTGGTGCCGGTCGAGGCGCGCGTCATAGCGGACCGCCACGCCGCAATGACTGACGCGGCGCGCGAGGCCGA
Organism: uncultured Phycisphaeraceae bacterium; assembly: GCA_964580365.1. Classification (GTDB taxonomy): domain Bacteria; phylum Planctomycetota; class B15-G4; order B15-G4; family JADJEK01; genus CAZBOK01. Next base: position 1,068 of record CAZOLL010000638.1, on the reverse strand, counting down.
GGTCGGCGAGCATCTCGAGGCTCCGAAACACCGTCGCCCGCGAGAATCCTGGGGAGCGGGCGGAGAGGCGCGCGTGCAGCACGTCGGCGGTCGGGTGGTCGGTCGCCTCGCACAACGTGCGCAAAACTTCCCGGCGCTGCAGCGTGAGCGGCCGGCCGCGCTCGGCGCAGCGCGCTGCGGCTTCCTCCAGTGCGTCTTTCCAGTCGCGGGATTTCATCGGACGCAGCTTCCGTCACGCAGGGGCCGCGGGATCATAACGCGGATGCATCGGCACGCCGCCGGACTTGCACGACGAGGTGAGCTTTCGTCTTGACTGAGACAATATCGCAGTTAGGTTCCGCGTCCGTTCGAGAGCGCGGCGCTGATCGCCGCCGAGGAGGACGAAGAGATGCCCGGTCCTGCCAGCGCCGTTCGCAGCCTCGTCATCGCGTCGTGCGCGTTCTTCGTGGCGACGGCTGTCGCCTGCGCGGTCGTCGTCGCCCCGCCGCAAGCGGCGCAAGCCGCCGCGGGCGGAATGCACGGCGCCGCCGACATGAACGTTCAGATCCGGCGGCTCGACGCGCTCGGCGCACCGTCCGCTTCCTCCGCCGCCCCGATCGACGCGTCGATCTGGAAGGCGCTCGCGCCGGAGCGCGGCCTGCCGACGCCGGAGCGCGTCGCGCTCGGCAAGAAGCTCTACTTCGACACGCAACTCTCCTCCGACGGCACGGTCGCATGCGCGACGTGTCACGACGTCACGCGCGGCTTCACCGATCGGCGTCCGATGTCGGAAGGCGTCGGCGAGAAGATCGGCCGCAGGAACGCGCCGACGACGCTCAACGCCGCGCTGCTCGTGCCGCAGTTCCTGGACGGCCGCGCGAAAACCCTCGACGACCAGGCGCGCCAGCCGATCCTGAACCCGATCGAGATGGGCAACCCGAACGAAGAGGCGGTCGTCTCGCGCCTCGCCGCGACCGCCGACTACCCGCCGCTCTTCCGCGCCGCGTTCGGCCGCGACGTGAACTACGAGGACCTCGGCCACGCCATCGCCGCGTTCGAGCGCACGCTGATCTTCCTCGACGCTCCGTT
>CAZOLL010000637.1:0-2605 GCA_964580365.1 uncultured Phycisphaeraceae bacterium | reverse complement strand
CTGACGCCGTGGACCACCTTGACGTGGGGGCCTCCGCCGGGGCCGGCGCCCGTGACGATGTCGGCGATGCCGTCGCCGTTCACGTCGCCGGCGGCGACGCGCACGCCGCCCTTGAAGCCGGCGTCGTAGGCCAAGAACGAGTGCAGGAGCGTGCCCGCAAGGGAGTCGAACACGCGGACGTGCGGCGCCGCTCCCTGCCCTCTGCCCTTGTCGGCGCCGATCACCACGGTCCCGGTCGGAGCGACCGCGATTCCGGGGAAGATCTGCGCCCCGTTGCCGATCGGGCCGACCAGCGTCGCGGCGCCGGTGTTGGGGTCGATCGCGTACAGGCCGGACAGTCCGTCGGACTTCATCGTGGCGAACAGTGTCCCGGTGCGCGGCGATATGTCGAAGCCCACGCTGCGGGACTCGATGCCGTTGACCAGGCCCAGGCTGCCGATGGTTGTAACGACTCCGCCGTTCGGCGACGGGCTACCGTCCACGCCGCCGATCCGCACGAGCTCGTACATCTGGAGGTCGATGGCGAACAACGTGGTCTGAGTTGCGCTTTCGGTATTGCGGTCGTAAGCGCACGCGACCACTTCTTCGGCGACCGTGACCTCGTCGAGGTTCGTATCGGTCCCCGACACGGTGCCGTCGTTCGGGTTGAGGCGGAAGCTCGAGTCGCCGTCGCTCACGACGCGAATGCGGTCGACCGTCGGGTTGAAGTCGAACCCGTAGCTCGCGTCCGGGATCAGCGTGGTGCTGAAGGGGGGCCCGACCGCCGTCGCGACGCCGTTGCGCGGATCGACGCGATAAAGCTGGCCCCGGTTTGCGGTCGGCGAGACCTGCATGACGCCGAGCGACATCAGCTGCCCGGACCGCGGCCGAAAGTCGAGCGCAACGAGGACTTCGCCGGGGTCGAGGTTCGTGATCGGCACGGCGTGCATGAAGGTCTCTGGCGCGGCGGAGTCGATCTGGACCAACCAATTCACGTCGGCGAGGCACCAGACCGACTCGGCGCTCGCGGCCGGCGCCGCGGCGAGGGCGAGCCCGAAGGCGGAAGCGCAGAACGCGGTCGCGACGGATCGGGTTTTCATGGCGGCGAGTGTAGCGATCGAGGAGATCGATTCGCGGTCCGCGGAATCCACTCGGTGCGTCAGGCGACGCAAGGGGCAGCGGATCGAGCATCTCGCGTGACGCCGCTTCGCGTTGTTCGGGAGCGACGCGATCGATCCCCGCCGCGCTCGAGCAAGCCGGCGACCTGCTGGGTGACCCGAAGCGCGAGCTTTTCGGGCCGCCGCGGCGCGCGGTCAACTCGCGTCGCGCGGTCGGATCACGCGTCTCGCGCGCAGACGACGAACCCCGCCTGCTTGGCGAAGACCGACTGTTGCTCGTCGTTGACCGTGAACTTGATCTTCACGTTGCCTTGGAAGTGATCGCCGAATCGTTGGATCTTCTTCAGCACGAACTTCGCCGTGCAGTCCGAGTCCGGGAAGGCGACGATGATGGTGTCGAGGTAGGCATCGGACAGCTCGACCGAATAGCGGCCCTGCTTCTTGCGCCATTCTCCCGGCAACGTCTCGTCGAGGATCGCAGTCCCGGTCGGGCCGAAGTCGAGCGCAAACGGCGCCGAGACGAAGAGGTAGTCGGGCTCGCTCCCGTTGCTTATCAGCGTGTTCAGAGTGAGCGCCTCGCCGGTCCACGTTCCGATGATCGGGTCGTTCGGGATCACGCCGTAGGAAGTCGCGGCGAGCGCACAAAAGACGAGGATCGAGGTCTTCAAGGGCTTCATGGTGAGGCTCTCCGCGGGCCGTTCGCGTGGACCCGCTTCTTCGACCGGAGCGCGCTCGTTCCTGAAGAACCGAACGACCGGGCCTGTGACCGGGTGTCCGGTGAACCGCATCCGACAGCGAGTTCCCAACTCGAATGAGAGCCGTCGCGCGGCGGAGGTCGAGCGGCCGTCGCGCAGCGAAAGTCCATTTCGGTTGAGGCTGGCGGACCGTGTCCACGACGCGGGGTTGAGGTAGCTGCCGCCCGTGTGCGGAAGCGTGCCCGTCCCCGGAAGCGGACCTGCGGTCCGCAAGCGAGCACGAGCACGGCGCGCGGGGTCAGTCGAAGCGCTTCGAAGGTATCGGGACGCGGCCGTCGCGTCGTTCGATCGCGCGGCCTTCACCCGGCCGGCGTGCTCTCCGCTTCGCTCTCCAACGCCGGCTCCTGCGCCGGTTCGACGTTGGTCGCCGACGCGATCTGCGGCCACAGCACGACGCGATTGCGACCGCGGCGCTTCGCCTCCATCAGCGCGCAGTCCGCTTGGTGCAGGAACGTCTCCGGCGCCGACTCTTCGACGCCGTCGAACGACGAGATGCCGATCGACAGGGTGGCGGACGTCGAGCGGCCGTCGCGTTCGAACAAGTAGGCGCCGACGATCGTGCGCAGGCGCTCCGCGATGCGGACCGCTTCGACGAGGCCGGTGTTCGGCAACAGCAGGACGAACTCGTCGCCGCCGAGGCGGGCGGGGATGTCGACGTCGCGGATCACCGAGCGCAGCTTCTTCGCGAAGGCGAGCAGCACGAAGTCGCCGAAGGCGTGGTCGAAGCCGTCGTTGATCGCCTTGAAGTTGTCG
>CAZOLL010000636.1:0-2610 GCA_964580365.1 uncultured Phycisphaeraceae bacterium | reverse complement strand
TCCGACGTAACGTTCGTCGAAGCGGACATCTTCGAATGGACACCCCCCGAGCGCTACGACGTCGTCGTCTTCGCCTTCTGGCTCTCTCACGTTCCGCTCGACCTCTTCGACCAGTTCTGGCTGCTCGTCGAATCGTGCCTCGAGAGTGATGGGACCGTCGTCGTGATCGACGCTCGAGCTGACAGGGCGGACGCCTCGACCCCTCAAAAGGCGACTTTCTTCTCCGAGAAGCAGCTCCTCGCCTACCGAGCGCTCGGACGCGAGATCGTCTTGAACTACTGGGACGACCAGGCGCGCAAGGGTGCGAAGCTGCCCTGACCGGAGCGCGTCGAGACGGTACGCTCTGCGGTCCCCGTTCCGCCCGAAGTGCCCGGTGCGAGTCCATGAGCGATCCCGAGTCGAACCCGTCTCCTCCCGCGCCGCCGCCGGCGGCGCAAGAAACCGCGGCGAGTCCGCCGCCCACGGCCGACGCGGCGGCGCCCGCCGCCGTCGAAGGCGCTCCGGCACCCGGTGGGCCGAGCGCACCTGGTGCGCCCGGAGCTTCCGGCGGTCCGAACGAAGGACGTCGCGGCAAGAAGAAGCGCAACCGTGGGCGCAGCGACGGACGCGGCGATCGCTCCGGCGGTCCGCAGGGCGATCGTCACGGCGGCGGGCACGGCGGCCCGCACCGCCAGTTCGTCGAGGATCAGATCGACCACGACGCCGAGGCGCTCGCTCGCGAGGCGCGCACCGTTCCGGTCAGCCGGGTGCGCGCGTTCGCGCTGCTCGCGCAGGAGATTCGCCGTCTCGCCGCGTCGGGCGACCCGCGCGACGCACGCGAGGCGCGACGTGCACTCGTGCTGCTGAAGTCGAAGGTCGCGTACCTCGCCGGCCGCGAGCAAGGCCGCGAGAAGAACGCGCTGGTCAAGGTCCGCGACTTCGTGTTCCGCGGCGTCGACCAGGTCGTTCGCAACCGCGACGTCCCCGACCTCGCGCAGCTCATGAACTTCCTCGATCAGCTCGAGGCCTTCGTCGGATACCACCGCTTCCACGGCGACGATCGCCGTCGCGACTGAGAGAGACCATGGACGGACGAACGAAATCGATCGGCTTCCGCGGACACGTCGTGATCGGCGGCGTCCTCGAGTGCAGGACCGGCCTGCACGTCGGCGGCAACCGCGACTCCCTCGTGATCGGCGGGCTCGACCTGCCGGTCGCGCGCGACCCGGCCACGCGCATGCCGATCGTGCCCGGCTCATCGCTCAAGGGACGCCTGCGTGTCCTGCTCGAGATGCTGCGCGGCAAGTCGCGCCGTGGCGGCGCCGCCGACGGCGCCGAGCCCGACGCGATCGACCTGTTGTTCGGCCAGCGTGGCGCGCGCGCGCAGCACGGGCCGACGCGCCTCGTCGTGCGCGACGCGCTGCCGCTCGAAGGCGGGCGCAACGATCGCGCCGCCGAGAGCAGCACCGCGCACTGGTGGCGCATGCTCGAGACCGATGGCCTCGGCACCGAGGTGAAGGCGGAGGCCGCGATCAACCGCGTCACCGCCGCCGCGGAAGTGCGCCAGGTCGAGCGCGTGCTCGCCGGCTCGCGCTTCCAGCTCGAGTTCGTGCTGTCCTTGTTCGACCTGTGGCAGGACGAGGAGCGCCTCTTGAAGGAGCTGCTCGTCGCGCTCGCCTTGCTCGAGGACAGCTACCTCGGTGGTCACGGCACGCGCGGCTACGGCCGCGTCGCCATCCATCTGTTCGAGCACCCCGGCGTCTCGACGCGCAAGGACTACGACGGCGGCAAGCGCCGCCACGACCCGGGCGGCAACCTCGTGCCGCTCGCGCAGATCGACGCGGACGCGTTCGTCTCCGCCGTCGCGGCGAAGCTGAAGGCGGGCGACGCGTGAAGCAGGTGCTCCTGCGGCCACGCCGGGCGACGTCGTCGGCGCCGCGCTCCGACACGTTGTTCGGAGCGATCGCGTGGGGCGTGCGGATGGTGCACGGCAAGAGCGCGATCGAGAAGATGGTCGAGCCCATGCTCGGCGATCCGGGCAAGGCCGCGCTGCGTCTCACCTCCGCGTTCCCGTTCGAAGAGCGCGCGGACGGCCTCGTGTTCTGGTTCCCGCGCCCGCGCTCGACGCGCGGCGCGTCGCCGTGGATCGAGGACCGCCACCTGCTTGCGTTCGTCGCCGGCCGCGGCCTCCCCGAGGACGCGAAGGACGCGGCGCCGGGCGAGACCGCTGGCTCGTTCTTCCTGTGCTCCGGTCCGTTCGAGCATCTCGTCGAAGGCGCGGTCCGCTTCCTCGAGCGCGAAGGCTTCGGGCGCGAGCAGTTCGACGTCGAGGTGCGCGAAGCGGAATTCCTCCGGCTCGCCGAGCCGGGAGAGCGCGGGCTCCTGCTCTCCTTGCACTTCCCGACGCTCGCGGAGCGTCAGGCCGCCGCGCTCGCCGCACAGAGCGGCGAGGCGGCGTGGGGCATCGAGCGGCGCGCGGGATACATCGGCGGGCGTTTCGGATCCGCCGCTGACGGCGAGAGCGACGGCAGGAAGCGCGCGGTCGCGATGTGGACCGAGGGCTCGCTCGTGCCGTGCGTCGGCGCGATGGGCGCCGCGCCGGTCGTCGGCGTCGACCCCGTCGAGAACCAC
>CAZOLL010000635.1:0-2613 GCA_964580365.1 uncultured Phycisphaeraceae bacterium | reverse complement strand
GGGGAACTTCTGGGTGCGTCGGAAGAGTCTCATCGATCGCCTCGGATCTGGGCGGCCAGCCCGGGCGCGCAGGCGCCCGAGCCGGCCAGATCGTGGTGGGGGAGGTGCATCAGGTGCTCTTGGCGGGCTTCGCTGTGGCGTGGGTGCGGGGCTTGCTGATCGGGCGGCCCTTCTTCGCGATCCCGGCGGCGGCGAGCGCCGCGCGCTGTCCCTCCTCCGTCGCGAGCGCGTTCGCCGTCGCGCTGGCGGCCTTGGCGTCGACCGGGGCCGACTTCTTCGCGCCCCGCGTGCGCGGCGGCGTCGCCCCCCCGGTCAGTCCCGCCCAAAGAAATCCGTTTATCGACGCGGCGCCGGTCACGTGGCGCGCCGCCGCCGAGAGCGACGAGAACACCTTGCCGCCGACTTCGACGCCGCCCTCGTCCAGAAACGTAAGCGTGTAGGTCCGGCCCTTGAACACCCGATTGATCGAGGCACCGACGGCGGGAAGTCTCGGATCGCGCTCGCGCGGCTTCGCAGCCGGGCGCGGCGACGCGGCGGCGGCATCCTTCGGGGCGTTCGCCGTGGTGGCGGCGTCCTTCTTCGAGGCGGCCTTCGTCGGCTTCGGGGCAGGGGTCTTCTTTGACTTCGTCATGGCGTTGCGTCCTTCTTGGGCCCGGCACTCGCTCGGGCCGCACGCGCATCCACGCTCTGTTCTCGGCCGTGATCCACTTCGTTCTGACGACGCCGTAACTCCAAAGTCGGGCGCGAGATGGGGCGCCCGATGGAGTCGTCGCGGGCGTACGCAGCGGGGAGGGGCGTCGTCATGGCGCCGAATCCGCGTCGTCGATCGCACCTGTCTGGTCGCCACCGGGCGGTGCCGAAACACCAGGGGTGGTACCGAAACCTCCATCCAGCAAATCGTCGTCGCTTGAAGGCCTAGACCGACTCTGCGTGTCGAAATCGCCAGAATGGGCCCCGACCACCTGAGGGGTTTCGGTACCGGTACCACCGGTGTCGCGCTGCGTTCGAAGGTGGAGGCGTCGCGTCTTTCGTCCACCTCGAGGTCCCGATGGCGACTCGGTCCATGTGCCCCTACCTGCGTCGGCGAGCCGATCGAGAGCGGCCTGCGCGGCCTCGGGTCTCGCCCGGTACGTTCGGCTCGGTGCATGGGTGAGATCCCGCACGCTGACCGTCCCGCCGAGGGATCTCACCAGTTCCTCGTCCCTTTGGAGGAGATTGTCCTCCTCGGTCGCCGAGAGCATCGCGTACACGCGCTCCGCCTCGTCCTCGCACCACGTCCCGATCTGGTCGGCGCCGGAGAGGTCCTCGGCCGTGACGACTTGCACTGTGGCAGCGCTCGCGCGCTCCGCCCCTCGGGCCAGCGCGAGCAGGCCGGCAAAGCGGACGATCCCGCCCCGGAGTTTGGAGAACGCAGCCCCGAGGTCGTCGCCGGCGCCCCGCATCCGGTCCGCATGACGATCATGGATCCCGGGCCAGAGCCGTGCCGCGTCCTCGTCGAGTCGAAGCTCGCCCGGAACTGGTTCCGTCCCTGCGACGGTGGGTTGCATCGACAGGCCGAGGAGATCGCGGACCACCCCCGCGTACGCACGCGTGACGTCCTCCTCTATGTCGTCAGCTGTCCAGCGCGGAGGAGAGCACGGGGGCATGGCGAACAGGAGACGAGCGCCGAATCCGTTCGCCAGGTACTCCTCGGTGAGCAGTCGCCTGAGCGTCCGGGGCTGGATCGTTCCGACGACGGAGAGCGCAGCCCGGGAGACGAAGAGCGTCCCACCCCCCTTCCGATCGACTTTCACCGAGCCAGCTCGATGCATCGTCAGGTACTTCGAAACGTCGCTCCCCTTCGACTTCTTGTAGACGTCCATCGCTCCGAAGAACGCGGCGAGCTCGTCGAGCGCGAGCAGCAGCCCGCGCGGGTTGTCCACGAGGCGCTTCACCAGCGCCTCGACCGTGACGTCGTCGACGAGCGTCGCGAGCATCGGGGGATCCTTGGGAGCGACAGGCGGCACCCCTCCCTTCCCGGACTTTCCCATGAAGGTCCTGCGTTCGCGCTCGTACTGCGTGAGGCTCATCTGGTGCGCCTCGCGTCGGCTCTCGTTGAGTTGAAGAAGTTCCTGGTCTCGCGCCCGGTGTGCCGCAAGGACCCAGTCGAGCGGGGGACTCTTCATCGCTCCCGACGGCGCCACCGTCGCCGCCCACACGACGATCGGCTCCGCGTACGACCTCTTGGCCCGGACCACACGGGCGTTCCCGATCGCCCCGGCGAGCGCCCCGAGCATGGGGACGGCGAAGAACGCTGGGTCGACTCCCATGGACCTTGAGCCGTGAACGACCAGCGCGCGGCACGCAGGCGGGAAGACGTCGATCGGGAACGGCTTCCACCCCGTGTACTGCGCGACGCTGGACGTGGTACCGGTACCGAAACCTCCCCGTCCTGAGCTCCTCAGTGCAGCGTAACTCGTTCGTGGGGAAGCACTTCCGGCTCGAAGACCGGACTCAATCGTGGCCGAGGTTTCGATACCATCGAGACCCGCTACGGCGGCAGCTTGGGCCAGTCTCGACCGAACGACCGCTTCGTCCCGAAGTTCGCCTCCGGCGAGCACCTGACCGCAGGCG
>CAZOLL010000634.1:0-2620 GCA_964580365.1 uncultured Phycisphaeraceae bacterium | reverse complement strand
TGCGCGACGGCGCTGGCGGACGGCGGCGTGAAGTCGCTCGTCCTCCGCGACTGACGCGGACCGCGCGATCAGGCCGCGAAGAGATCGTTCAACGCGAGCGCGAACCCCGGCAGCACGTCCTCGGCGCGGAAGACGTCGTCTCCCGCGAGGATCTCGACCGATGCGTCCGCGCGATGCACGAACACCGCTTCGTGAATCGGGTCGACGACGAGCGCGACGGTCGTTCCCGCGGCGAGCCAGTCGGCGATCTTCGCGCGGACGACCGACAGGCGGTCGCTCGGCGAGAGCACCTCCGCGATCAGGTCGGGCGCGATCGGCGCGTAGCCGGAGTATCTCGCGAACGGAGCCGCGCGCACGGCGGCGACGAACGCGAAGTCCGGGGCGCGAACCGTGTCCGGGTTGCGGTGCAGGAGGAAGCCAGTCCCGGCTCCGAACGAGACGCCGAGCTTGCGATCCTCGGCGAACGACGCGATGCGTCCGCAGATGTGCGACGTGAGCAACCCGTGCTGCGCGCCCCGCCACGGATCGCGCACGACTTCGCCGCGCACGAGCTCGCTCGGCCCGTCGATCTCCGGCAGCGCTTGGTATTCCTCGGCGGTCAGCATCGCGCCCGTCGACTCCACGTTCGGCGCTCCGAGGAGGGTAACACGACGCCGACCGCATGAACGCGGTCGCGACCAAAGAGTCACGGCGCCCGCGGTAGATTCTCGTCGTGTCGACGGTCGCCGCGCTCGCGTTCGCATCCCTCCTCCTCGCCGGAGGCCACTCGCCTCCCGACGTCGTCTGGACCACGCCGAGTCGTGATGCGTCCGGCTCGATGCCGATCGGGAACGGCGTCGTCTCCGCGAACGTGTGGGTCGAGGAAGGCGGCGACCTCGTGCTGCTCCTCGCGCGCAACGACGCGTGGAGCGAGTGCGGCCGCCTGCTGAAGCTCGGGCGCGTGCGCGTGAAGTTCGACGGCGACCGCTTCGCGAAGGGCGTCCCGTTCGAGCAGCGGCTCGTCGTCGAGGACGGGGTGATCGTCGTCGGCGCGGGGCCGCCCGAACATTCGTTGCGCCTGCGTGTGTTCGTCGACTCCGACCGACCGATCGTGCGCGTGCTCGGCGACTGCGACGACGACGTCACGGTCTCGGTCGCGCTCGACGACTGGCGGCGCGAGCGTCACGTGCTGAAGGGCGACGAGCTGAACTCGTCGTGGACGATGCACGGAGCACCCGACTCGATCGAGGTCGCGGAGTCGGCGGACATCGTCGAGGAGAAGGACGGCGCGATCCGCTGGTACCACCGCAACGAGACGTCAATTGTCCCGCTCACGCTCGCGCACCAAGGGCTCGGTGAGTCGGCGAACCTCGTAAAGGACCCGCTGCTCCACCGCACGTTCGGCGGCGCCATCCGCGCGCGGGGCGCCGGCGCGCCGGCGAAGTCGTTCGACGTCACGATCGCGACGCACTGCGCGCAGACGGCGAACGCTGGCGAGTTCCGCGCGCAGCTCGACGTGATCGCCGACGAAGCGCCGGCGGCGGACGCGGCGCTCGCGTCGACGCGCGCGTGGTGGAACGCGTTCTTCGACCGCTCGTGGATCGTCGTCTCGACCGGCGACGCGAACGACCCGGCGCCCGCCGCGATCACGCGCGCCTACGCGCTGCAGCGCTACATGCAGGCCTGCGCGAGCCGCGGCGACTACCCGATCAAGTTCAACGGCTCGCTCTTCACCGTCGAGCCGCGCTTCACGGAAGCCCAGCCGTTCGACGCCGACTGGCGCAAGTGGGGCGACTGCTACTGGTGGCAGAACACGCGCTTGCCGTACCACGCGATGCTCGCGGCCGGCGACTTCGATCTGATGGCCCCGCTGTTCCGCATGTACGAGAACGCGCGGCCGCTCTGCGAGGCGCGGGCGCGTGTGTATCACGGCGCGAAGGGCGCGTACTTCCCGGAGACGATGACGATCTTCGGCGCCTACTCGAACGGCGACTACGGGTGGGACCGCACCGGCCACGCGCCGAACGAAGTGCTCTGCCCGTGGTGGGCGAACGCGTGGAACCAGGGGCCCGAGCTCGTGGCGCTGATGCTCGACCGGTTCGACTACACGGAAGACGCGCTCTTCCTCGAGCGCGAGCTGCTCCCGATGGCGCGCTCCGTGATCGCAGGTTTCGATTCGCGCTTCGAGCCGGACTCGCACGGCAAGCTCCTGATCCGCCCGACGCAGGCGCTCGAGACACACTGGCACGGCGTCGTGAACGACATGCCGTGTGTCGCCGGGCTCCACTCGGTCCTCGAGCGGCTGCTCGCGTTGAAGGACGACGCCGTCACGGCCGACGACCGCGAGGCGTGGGAACGATTGCGGGCCGAGCTGCCGCCGATCCCGTTGCGCGATGATTCCGACGGTGCGCCGCTGCTCGCTGCGGCGGAGACGTTCGATCCGAGCTTCCAGAACTGCGAGACGCCCGAGCTCTACGCCGTCTTCCCGTTCCGCCGGGTCGGGCTCACGAGCGACGCGGAGATCCTCGAGACGGCGCGCCGCACGTTCGACCGTCGGCACGACCGCTTCACGAACGGCTGGCCGCAAGACGGGATGAACGCCGCGTTGCTCGGTCTCGCAGACGAGGCGCGCGAGAACCTC
>CAZOLL010000633.1:0-2624 GCA_964580365.1 uncultured Phycisphaeraceae bacterium | reverse complement strand
GCTGGCGATCGCGGTGATCGGCGGGCTCGCGGTTTCGACACCGTTCACGCTGCTCGCGGTGCCCGCGGGTTGCGCTCTCCTCGCGGACGACGCGCTGGTCCCGGACGAACATGCGACGACCTGACCTCATCGCTGCCGCCGTGCTCGTTTCCGCGCTCTGCGGTTGCTCGGCGTTCGACGTGCCGGCGCCGCCGTGCGGCTGGAGCGACGCCGAAGCCCAGGCGTCGCTCTCGCGCGCGGACTGCGTGAGGCTGGCCCGCGAGAGCGCGACCACGGCGGCCGCGTGGCGGTCGCGCCTCGACGCCGCCGCGGTCGCGCTGCGCACCGCGCGCACGCCTCCGTCGCCGGGATTCGCCGTGGAGTGGGAGGACCTCGGGGTCGATCCCGCCACGCCGGCGGCGCAGGTGCAGACGACGTGGTCGCTCGCGGTGGCGCTCGGCGGGATCTTCACGATGCCGTGGCGCATCGCCGCCGCGCGGCACGAGGAAGCCGCGACGATCGCGGACCGCCGCGCCGATCTCACGCGCCTCGCCGCCGAGGTCGCGATCGCATACGACGAGCTGGTCGCCGCCCGCCGCCGCCTCGGGCTCCAAGCCGATCGCCGCGCGATCGTCGAGCGCGAGCGGGACGCCGTCGGCCGCTTCGTCTCGTCGGGGACGGCGCCGCGCGTCGCGCTCGATCGCGTCGAAGCGGAGCTCGCGGAGGCGGAGCAGGACCACTTCACCGCCGAGCGCGAGGCGTCGCGGCTCGAGCACGCGTTCGCGTTCGCGCTCGGGTTCGATCGTCCGGTCCCCCTCGAGCTCGCCGAGCCGCTCACGCCCCCGGCGGATGCGAGCGACGCCGACCTCGAAGCGCTGCTCGTCGAAGCCGCGGCAGATCGCGCCGAGATCGCCGCCGCTTCCGAGCGCATGCGTGCACGCGTGGAGGACCGCGACCTCGAGGTGTGGCGCCTCTCGCTGCTTCCGACGGTACGGGGCGGCGTTCGCGAGCAGGGCGGCGTGCGCAGCAAGACCGCCGGGCTCGAGCTCGGCCTCCCGTTGTTCGATCTCGGACAGAACGGCGTGGAAGCGGCGAACGCCGACCTCCTGTCCGCCGCGGCCGAGCTGTCGCGCGTGACGCGCGAGGTGTCTGCGCAGGTGAACGACGCGCTCGACCGCGCCGTCACGTCGCGCGAGCGACTCGAGCGGTTCGCGCGCCCGCAGGTCGAGCGGCGCGCGCGGCTGCGCGAGGAGACGGAGCGGTTGTTCAGCGCCGGGCAGGTCGACCTGGATGCGCTCGTGCTCGCTCTGCGCGACGAAGCGCATGCGCGGGACGCGCTGCTCGACGCCGAGTTGGAAGCCGCCGCGGCGCACGAGCGGCTGGACGCGGCGATCGGCCGCTGAACCGTCGTCCTCGCGCCGCCTTCCGCGGCGGTTCCCTATCGTGTCCGGATGGACCTCGCGATCCGGGTGCGCCAACTCGTGATTTCGTTCGGCGCGGTGCGCGCCGTCGACGGCGTCGACCTCGACGTCGAGCGCGGGCGCTGCTTCGGCCTGCTCGGCCCGAACGGCGCGGGCAAGACGACCACGGTCGAGATCCTCGAGGGACTGCAGCGGCCGACGTCCGGAGAGGTGAACATCCTCGGCCTCGACTTCGCGAAACGCGGCGCCGAGATCCGCGCGCGCATCGGCATCCAGCTGCAGGAGACGCGTCTCTACGAGAAGTACACGGTGCGCGAGACGGTCGAGACCTTCCGCGCGTTCTATCCGCGGCCGAAGGACGTGCTCGAGACGATCGACGTCGTCGGGCTGCGCGAGAAGGCGGACGTGTGGCTCGAGCACCTCTCCGGCGGACAGAAACAGCGCGTCGCGCTCGCGTGCGCTCTCGTGTCCGACCCGGAGCTCGTCTTCCTCGACGAGCCGACCACGGGCCTCGATCCTTCGGCACGCCGCGCGGTGTGGGACGTCGTGCAGCGGCTGAAGGAGCAGGGCCGCACGATCGTGCTGACGACGCACTACATGGAGGAAGCCGAGCTCCTCTGCGATCGCGTCGCGATCATGAACCAGGGGAAGATCATCGCGGAGGACACGCCGCGCGGCCTGATCGCAGGGCTCGGCGCCGCGGAGGTCGTCGAGATCGAGAGCGACGCTCCGCTCTCCGTCGCGGACTTCTCGAACCTCGCGGGCGTCGTGTCGTGCCGCGATCACGGCGCGGCGCTCGTGCTCTCGGTGCGACAGGTGCACGCCGCGGTGCCCGCGGTGCTCGATCGGCTGGAGGCGTTGTCGCGCCCGCTCGTGCGGCTCGCGACACGGCACGCGACGCTCGAGGACGTGTTCCTCGCGCGCTCCGGCCGCACCTTCGAGGAACTCGAACGGATGGAACAGGAGCAGCGCGGTGCGAAGGCTCGCTGACCATCCGGTGTGGTTCCTGTTCCTCGGCCGCGTGCGCGAGTTCTGGCGCGAGCCGGGCGTCCTGTTCTGGACGTTCGGCTTCCCGATCGTGCTGGCGTTCTGCCTCTCGCTTGCGTTCCGCGAGCAGGGAGTGGAGGCGACGAAGGTCGCGATCGTGCGCGGCGACGGCGACGCGGCTCTGAAGGCGGCGCTCGACGCGGCCGGCGGTTTCGACACGGCGGTGACCGACGAAGC
>CAZOLL010000632.1:0-2625 GCA_964580365.1 uncultured Phycisphaeraceae bacterium | reverse complement strand
ACGACGCATGCGCCCGCGCGGCGGCTCTCGCTCGCGACGCAGGCGAACAGCTCGGCGGCCGGCATCCGCACGAACGCGCCTTGGTCGCCGCGCGCGCCGGCGGGCACCCACCACTGCCGCACGAGCCCGATGACGTGGTCGATGCGCAGGAGTCCGACGTGGCGGAACGACGCCGCGAGCAGCGCGCGAAACGCGGCGTGTCCGGTTGCGCGCGAGACGAGCGGGTTCAGCGGCGGCAGGCTCCACACCTGGCCGTGCCGCGCGAACACGTCGGGCGGCGCGCCGAGGCTCGCGCCCGTGACGAACGCCGCGGGGTCGGACCACGCGTCGCTCGAGTCGGCGATCGAGCCGATCGCGAGGTCGCCGTAGAGGCCGAACGCGAGGCCGCTCTTCAGCGCGCGCGCCTGGATCGCACCGAGCTGCCGGTCGAGCTCGAACTGCAGCCAGCACTCGAACTCGACGTCGCGCGCGCGACGTCGCGCGAACTCCCGCACCGCCGGCGAGCGCGGATCGCGCAGCGCGGCCGGCCAACTCCGCCAATCGACGCCGCCGCGATCGCGGTCGATCACGACGAACGTCGCGTGGTCGACGAGCGCGTCGCCCTGCTCGCAAACGTACGCGGCGAACGCGCGGCCTCGCGGCGTCGAGCGCCCGAGGTGTCGCGCGCGGAACGCGTCGAACAGCGGCCGCAGCAGGGATTCCTTCGCACGCCGCGCGCGGTCCCAGTCGACGCGCGTGCGGTCGCGCGGCCCGACGCACTCGGAGCGCTCGAGTCGCGCGCGCACGTCCGGACGTTCGGCGAACTCCGGCACCGACGCGACGTCGATCCAGATCGGGCAGCGGAAGCGCCGCGAGATCGGCGAGTAGGGCGAGCACTCCGCAGCGGTCGCGCGGATCGCGTGTAGCGGGTTCGTCCCGACGAAGTCGGCGCCGTGGCGCGCGGCCAGCTCGACCAGCTCCGAGAGCGCGCCGCAGTCGCCGATGCCGAGGTCGCGCGCGCCGCGCAGCGCATAGAGGTGCGCCCACAGCCCGAATGCGCGGCGATGACGCCCGAGCCGCTCGTCCACCGAAACGCAGCGGTGCGCGGCCGATTCGCGCGCGGACGGCTTCGTCGCCCGCAGGCGCCGCAGGTCGTCCTTCGCGCCCCGCTCGCTCGACGCGTCGCAGCCGAGCGCGCGCAACAACGCGTCGCGGACATCCGGGTCGACCGGGCGCACCCGGCCGTTCGTGTCGATCGTCGTGGGCTCGATGCCGGCGACGCCGGCGAGCCGCGCGCGGGCGTCCATCACGTTTCGGGCGCGGGTCGGCCGCGCCTCAGCTCGACTGGTGCATGCCGTCGATGAACGCGTTCGCCTTCGCGATCGCCTGCTCCATCTGCGTGATCAGGCCGTTCACGTCGCCTTCGATCTGCACGACGGTGCCCTGCAGGGACGCGATCGCCGCAGCGTTCAGGTTGTGCTTGAGGAAGAGCACGCGCTCCTTGAAGGCCGCGAGCACCGGCTCCATCTTCGACTCGGCGGACTTCATCGCCGAGTGCAGCTCGTTGTACCGCTGCATGCTCTGACGGCGCAGCTCGGAGCTCTTCGACTTCAAGTCCGGCGTCGTCATCTCGCCGATCTCCTTGTCCCACTCGGCGAACATCGCTTCGGAGACGTCCTCGACCGACTCGATGCGCTTCTTCACGGTCGACACGCGGTCCTCGCACTCCTCGTACTCGGAGTTGAGCGCGTTGTATGCGTCCTCGCCCTCGATCTTGTTGCCGGTGACTTCCTTGAAGCGCTCGAGCGTCGTCTTGAACTGCTCCTTCGCCGCCTCCTGGTCGTCGCGCGCCTCCTCGACGCGGTCGACGAGGATCTCGCGCTTGTTGTAACCGAGGCTCTCCATCGTCCCGTAGTACATGCGCGAGCAGGACACGGGCGCGGCGAGCAGGATGAGGACGGCGATGAAGTGCGTTCGCATGGGGAGAACCTTACTCAATCGAGGCGCTTGCGAAAGCGGACGGTGCCGATGACGAAGAGGAGGGCGCCGATGCCGGCGAGCGGGATCACGTCCTTCATCAGGTCGCGCATGGTCGCCGATCATCGGCTCCTCCGCGTCATGGTGACGAACACCTCCTCGAGGTCGACGGCGCCGGAGTCGGTCGAGTCGTCGTCGCTCCCAAAGCAGGACGGGAGCGAAGCGACGACGAGCGCCGCGAGGAGCCGGATGCGCATCCCGACACTGCAGGGACCGCGACGTGCGGCGTCGCGAAGACGCGACGGCTCGCGGCCGCGCCCGGCGTGTCGTCGTTCAGCGCAGCGCGGTGAACGCGACGAGCGCGAAGCCCGTGGCGACCGGCCTTCCGAGCAGCGGGTTGTCGACGAACGACCCGTCCTCGAGCCGGCCGGCGAGCACGTAGTCGAGCACGCGCTCGCGCACGGGCGCGCGCGCCGCCGCCGGCGCGTGCCGCAAGGCGAGCGCCGTGTTCGCGTAGTCGAAGTAGAGGTAGTGCGAGCCCTGGCCGTCCGGCCCCGAGTGCATCAGCGTCTTGCCCTGCTCGCGCGCGAGCAACGCACCGTGGTCGAGGAACGCGTCGAGCGCTTCCGCGACGTCCGTCGGCTTCCGCCGGCCCGCGTGCGCGAGGAC
>CAZOLL010000631.1:0-2626 GCA_964580365.1 uncultured Phycisphaeraceae bacterium | reverse complement strand
TTCACCCACCACGTGAAGTTGAGCAGGAGCTTCTGGAACACGCGCGACAGGAACAGGCGGTCGCGCTTCCCCTTCGGGCCCGTCATCTTGTAAACGCGCCACGCGGCCCACGCGTGCACCGGCGGGTTCACGTCGTCGAGCGCCAGCTCGTACGCCGGGATCTGACCGTTCGGGTGCATGTACCACTCGCGCAGGAAGAGAAGGAGCTGCGCCTTCGCGAACTCCGGATCGACGCGCGCGAACGGGATCATGTGGAAGGCGAGGTCCCACGCGGCGAACCACGGGTACTCCCACTTGTCCGGCATCGAGATCAGGTCGCGGTTGAAGACGTGCAGCCAGTCCTTGTTGCGGCCGGCGCGGCGCTCCTGCGGCGGCGCGGGATGGCCGGGATCGCCCTCGAGCCATTCGCGCGGGCAGTAGTGATAGAACTGCCGGCTCCAGAGGAGCGCGGCGTACGCGCGTCGCGCCGCGACGCGCTCGTGCGGCGCGGAGTCGGCGGGGACCAGCGTCTCGAAGAACCGATCGGCCTCCGAAGCGCGCGCGGCGAACACGTCCTCGAACGCGGCGCCGAAGCGCTCACGAGGCTCGTCCTTCGCAGCGACCAGCCGGAAGCGCAAGACACGCGCGGCGCCCGGCGCGACCACGAACGAATGCCACGCCGCGCACTTCGTCCCGCGCCCGTCCGACGCGACGGCGCGGAGGTCGCCGCCGACCACGAGCGCGTGGAACGCATCCTTCACGTGGGGCGCGAGGTTCTCCGCGCCGAAGAGCCGCTTCGCGTTGGTCTCGTTCTCGGTGAACAGCCAGCCGATGCGCGCGTCGTCGTCCTTCGCGTCCGCGTGGAACACGAACTCGCCGAGCGTCTCGTGCCGCGCGCGCACCGAGCGGTCGCCGTCCGCCTCGATCGACGGCCGCTCCCAACCGCTCTCGACGACCGAGCCGAATCGCCACGTGTTGCGGAACCACAGCTGCGGCAGGAGGTGCAGTCGCGCGGGCTCGGGCCCGCGATTGGTGACGATGACGCGGATCAGGACGTCGTCCTCGGACGCCTTCGCGCATTCGAGGGCGACGTCGAAGAAGCGATCGCCTTCGAACACGCCGGTGTCGGCGATCTCGAGCTCGCGGTCGCCGCGTCCGCGCTTCTTCGCGGCCTCGCGCAGCTCCGCGTAGGGGAACGCGCGCTGCGGGTAGCGGTACATCGAGCTGAACCAGGACCCGGTGGGGGTCGCGTCGAGGTAGGAGTAGATCTCCTTCACGTCCTCGCCATGGTTCCCTTCGTGGCCGGTGAGCCCGAACAGCCGCTCTTTCAGGAACGGGTCTTTCCCGTTCCAGAGCGCGATCGAGAAGCAGAGCCGGCACTCGCGATCGGTGAAGCCGAGCAAGCCGTCCTCACCCCAGCGGTAGGCGCGCGCGATCGCGTCCTCGTGCGTGAACGCGCGCCACAGGTCGCCGTCCTTCGAGTAGTCCTCGCGCACAGTGCCCCATTGGCGCTCCGCGAGGTAGGGGCCGAAGCGCTTCCAGTTCCGCGTGCGGCGGGCGTCCTCGTCGAGACGGACGTGCTCCGGCGTCGCCGGCGTCGCCGGCGCGCCGGTCGGTTCGGCGCGCGGAGTCGCGCTCTCGGCCTTTTTGCGGATCGCGGTGGAAGCCACGGGGAGTTCATCGGGCCGTTCTTCACCCGACCTTGACCCATCGCGGGTTGCAATCGGCTCCTCCGGGACGGTTTGATGCACGCCCGGAGACCCGCCGCATGAGCGTGGAATGGAACACCGAGAACGCCGCGCACCTGCTCCGCCGCGCCGCATTCGCCGCTCCGCCCGAGCGGATCGACGCCGCGGTCGCCGCCGGCATGGACGCGACGATCGACGAGTTGCTTGGCCCCGACGAAGTCGACGACTCGCTCCCTCCCTTCGTGAAGGACCAGTCGCGCCTGCAGGGCTGGTGGATCGAGCGCATCGCGACGTCGCCGGTGCCGCTGCGCGAGAAGCTCGCGCTCGAGTGGCACAACTTCTTCGCGACCGGCATGAAGAAGGTGAAGCGCGTCTCGCTGATGCACCGGCAGAACCAGTCGTTCCGCGGCCTCGGCGCGAAGAACTTCGAGCAGCTCCTGCGCGCGCTCGCGAAGGATCCGGCGCTCCTCATCTGGTTGAACCAGGTGAACAGCGTGAAGGGCAACCCGAACGAGAACCTGGCGCGCGAGCTGATGGAGCTGTTCTCGACCGGCGTCTTCGACAAGAACGGCAAGCCCAACTACAACGAGAGGGACGTCTCGGAGGCGGCGCGCGCGCTCACGGGCTTCACCACGAAGAACAAGACGACGTTCTGGTTCGACGCTTCGATCCACGACGGCGGCGTGAAGACCGTGAAGGGCGTGACCGGCCATCTCGACGGCGACGACGTGCTGGACATCGTGCTCGCGGATCCCGCCACGCACCGGCGCGTCGCGCAAAAGCTGTGGAGCTGGTTCGCGTTCGCGGTCGAGCTCGATCATCCGGTCCTGGACGGACTCGAGGCGACGTACCGCGCGGAGAACGGGGCGCTGCGTCCGATGCTCCGCGAGATCTTCCGCTCCGAAACGTTCTGCGCCCCCGAGGCGAAGCGCGCGCTGGTGCGCTCGCACGCGGAGTTC
>CAZOLL010000630.1:0-2642 GCA_964580365.1 uncultured Phycisphaeraceae bacterium | reverse complement strand
GGCCCGAGCGCCGCGACCGGGTGACCTGTGAACGGAGACCCGTGACCCGCGATCGGCGGTTCACCGTGCGCCGGGTCTCTGTTCTCCGGGTCACCGGTTCTCCGGGTCTCTGTTCCCCGGTTCACCGGTTCTCCGGGTCGCGGCGTTCGGGCCCCGGTTGCCGGTCCGTCGGTCATCCCGTCACCCGGTTCCCCGCTCCTCGCGAACCGAACTATGCTTGCACACCCCCCATGTCGCGTCCCTCATTGCCCGCGATCGTCCTCCTCTTCCTCGCCGTCGGCCTCTCCCCCGCCGCGCGCGCGGACGACGTCGACGCATTCCTCGCCGGACTCGATGCCTTGGCGGCCGGCAAGTACGACGACGCCGCTGCCGCACTCGCGAAGGCCGCCGCGGCGGAGCCGACGTCCGCGATCCGTCGACTCGACCACGGCGTCGCGCTCCTCATGCTCGGCAAGAGCGACGAAGCCAAGGCCGCGTTCGACAAGGCGCGCGCGCTCGGCGACAGCGACGCTGTGCGCGTCTGGTCGATCGCTCGCGAGATGATGTTCGAGCCGGCGATCCCGGACATGAGCCGGCTTCCGAAGGACGACCTCCCCTATTCGAAGAAGCTCCTTGTCGCCGTGCTGGGCACGCGCTCGCCCGACGCGGGCGAGAAGGCGCGCGCGATGACCGCCGTGACGGAGGCGGTGCAGCAGTTCGTCGCAGCGCAGCGCGGCGGAATGGAAAGCGTCCGGGCGCTCTACGCCGCGAAGCGATATCGCGATGCGCTCGCGCAGTTGGGGCCGATCCTGCAGCGCACGCCCGAGGACGGAGTCGCGCTCGCGTTCTCCGCGCACTGCAAGCTGGGGCTGCACGACTTTCTGGGCTCGCGTGCCGACTACACCGGCGCCCTCCGCGTCCGTCCGCTGGACGGCGGCTGCTATATCGGGCGCGCGCGCTGCGCCGCGATGCTCGGCGCGATCGACGCGGCCCGCGCCGACCTCGACCTCGCGAAGCAGATCGACGCGCGGCAATACCCCGCCCTCATCGCCGAAGTCGACGCGCTCCTCGCCAAGGCGAACGCGGGCGCGGCTTCCGATGCGCCGGCGGCCGGCCGCGCCGAGCCGTACACGCGCGAGCTCACGCGTCTCTTGCTCGCAGTGCGCGCGGCGCCCGGCGACTTCGTCCCGCTGCTCGCGCTCTCCGACTTCCACCTCCAGCCGGTCGCGCCGTGCGCGGTCACGCTCGACGGCGTCCTGCAAACGACCCGCGTCCCGTGCGGGAAGATGAACCTGCGCGCGGCCGACGAGGCGTTCGCCAAGGCCGCGAAGCTCGCGCCGGATCACCCGCGCATCTTCCTGCAGCAGGCGCGGCTCGACCTCGCGCGCAAGCGGCTCGACGACATGATCAAGAGCGCGCAGAAGGCCTACGCGAACGACACGATGGACCTCGAAATCGCGGTCGCCGCGCTGCAATACAACGCCGACGCCGCGAACCGCGCGATCGCCGAGGCGAAGCAGATCCGCTCCGAAGGGAAGTTCGTCGAGCGGCTCAACAGCCAAGGCAAGTTCGAGAAGTTCTGGGTGGGCCCGAGCGCGGAGGACTACACGCGCGCCGACGAGCTGGACGCGCACGCGAAGAAGACGCGCGAGAACGCGACGCTCGCGCTGCAACTCCTGCAGAAGCAGGCGAAGGCCGGCGATGACGCGCGGTCGAAGTTCACGGTCGACATGGTCAACGCGTACCACGATCTCTGGTACCGCAATCTCCCAGGAGCGATCGAAGCGGCGGAGAGCGCGCTCGCGATCGAGCCGGGCAGCGAGCACGCGCTGAGGTTCCTCGTGGATGCGTGCGCGGCTGCGAAGTCGCCGAAGGTGGAGCGGTACCGCGCGATGCTGAAGGAAGTGCAGAGGGACTGACGGGAGTCGGGCCCGCGAGGATCGGGTTCGCGGGTCTCGCGGCGACGGGTGCGGGAGCGGCCCCGGGCGCGAGAACTCGGACAGACATCGGCCGCGCCGGCCCGAGTTCTCGCGCCTGGGGCCGAGTCACGATCCCGCGAAACGAGACCCGAGAACCCGAGCCCCGAGGGCCCGATTCACCCGCCCGAGTTCGAGCCCTTGTTCGCCCGCCACCCATGCAACGCGCGAATGGCGCCGGTCGCGTGCGCACCCCAGTGCGTGTCGAGCGAGAATCGCCACTCCCACGACGCTCCCGCTCGATCTCCCGCACGAAATGCACGCAAGCCCCGTGATGACGCCGCGCACCGGATCCGCGACCGCGTGCGTGCCGCGACCCGCGACGGACCCGCTCGATGGGTAAGCTCGGAATCCACGAACGCGCGGAGCCGGCGCGGCGCGCTCCGCAATCGTTTCGTCGAGCCAAGACCACGCGACGACGAGTCGAGCGACGCGGGTTCTCGGCGCGAGCCGTTCAAGTCCTCGGAGGTGCCCGATGTTCCGACTCCGCTTTCCGCGGGTCCGCCCGTTGTCGTTTGCCACGGTCGTCGCCGTCCTGCTCGCTGCGTCCGGGACGCGCGGCGCCGTCGTCGAGTCCTACGCGATGATCGGCGCGCTCCTGACGGAATCCGGCGGCATGAGTTCGACCGCGCCGCTCGCGCTCCAGCTCGGCTTCGCGGCGCTGCCCGACGCCATGTTGCTCCTGCC
>CAZOLL010000629.1:0-2649 GCA_964580365.1 uncultured Phycisphaeraceae bacterium | reverse complement strand
TCAGGCCATCGCCGTAGATCGGCAATGCCTTGCCTGCCAGCGCGTTGACGATCATCAGCGGAATCAGCTTCTCGGGAAACTGATAGGGCCCGTAGTTGTTCGAGCAGCGCGTCGTCAGCGTCGCGAAGCCGTGCGTGTGGAACGCGGCGTGGACGAGGTGGTCCGCCGACGCCTTGCTCGCGGAATAGGGCGAGCTCGGCTGGATCGGAGTGGTCTCCGTGAAGAAGCCGTCCTTCCCGAGCGAGCCGTACACCTCGTCGGTCGACACCTGCAGGAAGCGCTCGACGCCGCGCTTCCGCGCTTCGTCGAGCAGCACCTGCGTGCCGACGACGTTGGTGCGCACGAAGACGAGCGGGTCCTTGATCGAGCGGTCGACGTGCGACTCCGCCGCGAAGTTGACGACCGCCTTGATCGGGTGCTGGTCGAACACTCGCGCCACCGCCGCGGCGTCGCCGATGTCGGCCTTCACGAACGCGTAGCGCGGGTCGCGCTCGACCTCGGTGAGGTTCTCGAGGTTGCCGGCGTACGTCAGCAGGTCGAGGTTCACGACCGCGAGGTCGGGCCGCGTCTTCAGCACGAGGCGCACGAAGTTGGAGCCGATGAACCCGGCGCCGCCGGTGACGAGGATGGTCTTCATGCGCGCTCAGACGCCTTTCTGGGCCAGGTAGTCGCGGACGCCGTCCTGCCACGGCCGCATCGGGTCGCCGACGGTCTGCTCGAGGCAGAAGTTTCGGAGCACCGAGTATGCGGGACGCGGCGCCGGTCGGTCGAGCTTGTCGCTCGTCATCTTCGCCAGCGAATGCGGAGTCACGTTCGCGAGCCGCAGGATCTCCTCGGTGAACTCGAACCACGAGCACTCGCCGTTCGCGGAGCAGTGGTAGGTGCCGAAGCCCGCGTCGCGACCGACGAGGTGCAGGATGCCGCCCGCGAGATCGCGCGCGAAGGTCGGGCAGCCGATCTGATCGGACACCACGGAGAGCGGCTTCCCGGCACGCGCCGCGGCGAGGATCGTGTCGACGAAGTTCTTGCCGTGGTGGCCGTAGATCCACTGCGAGCGGACGATCCAGAACCGGCCGCGCGCGAGCTCGCGCACGAACTGCTCTCCGGCGAGCTTGCTGCGTCCGTAGACCGAGCGCGGGTTGACCGGATCGAACTCGACGTAGGGCTTCGTGCCCGTGCCGTCGAAGACGTAGTCCGTCGACACGTAGACGATCGGTGCTTCGATCGCCGCCGCGGAGATCGCGAGGTTGCGCGTGCCGAGCGAGTTCACGCGGTACGCCTGGTCCGGGTCGGTCTCGCAGCCGTCGACGTTGGTCCACGCGCCGACGTGCAGGACGAGCGACGGCTTCGCGCGCGCGACGGCGGCCGTGACGCGCGACGCGTCGGACACGTCGAGCTGCGACTTCGTGAGCGCGACGACGTCGAACGACGACGACGCCTGCGCCGCGAGCTCCCGGCCGACCATTCCGGCCGCGCCGGTGATGAGAAGCGTCTTTCGCACGGGGAGGACGATCAGGTCATCAGGTTGGCGCCGCCGTTGCGCACGAGCTCGGACGCGCGGAAGAGCGACTCGAACGTGCCGGCGTCGGTCCACCAGCCGTCGAGCTTGTCCCACGACAGCTCGTTGTTCGCGATGTAGGCGTTGTTGACGTCGGTGATCTCGAGCTCGCCGCGCGCGGAGGGCTTGAGCGTGCGCGCGATCTCGAAGACGCGCGCGTCATACAAGTAGATGCCGATCACCGCGAGGTTGCTCTCGGGCTGCTTGGGCTTCTCGACGATCTTCACGACCTTGTCGCCCTTCAGCGAGGCGACGCCGAAGCGCTGCGGGTCGTGCACCTCCTTCAGGAGGATCTTCGCGCCGCGCGGCTGCTTCTCGAACGCCGCGACCGCGTGCGCGATGTTCTTCTCGATGATGTTGTCGCCGAGCACGACCGCGATCTTCTCGCCGTCCGCGAAGTGCTCCGCGAGCTTGAGCGCGTCGGCGATGCCGCCCTCGCCGTGCTGGTAGGTGTAGTTCAGGTGCTTCAGCCCGAACTCGGAGCCGTTGCCGAGGAGGCGGAGAAAGTCGCCCGCGTTGTTCCCGCCGGTGACGAGCAGGATGTCCTTCACCCCCGCGTTCACCAGGCATTGGATGGGGTAGAAGACCATCGGCTTGTCGTAGACGGGCAACAGGTGCTTGTTCGTCACCTTGGTCAACGGGGAGAGGCGGCTCCCCAGGCCGCCGGCAAGGATCACGCCTTTCACGAGTTCATCTCCTTCCGGTACCAGTCGACCGTGAGCTGGATGCCGCGGTCGAGCGGGACGACGGGGTTCCAATCGAGGAGCCGACGCGCTTGGGTCACGTCGGCGAGGGAATGCCGGATCTCTCCGACGCGCGCCGGAGCGGGACTGGCGAGCACGTTCTTCGCGATCGGGCCCGCGGCGTCCCGCGCCAGACGATACAGCTCGTTGATCGACGTGCGACGGCCCGACGCGATGTTGATGACGGAACCGGCGGGGATCGGCGCCAACGCCGCCTTCTTGTTCGCGGCGGCGACGTCGTCGACGAAGACGAAGTCGCGCGTCTGCTCGCCGTCGCCGTAGATCCGCGGCGACGCGCCGCGCAGCAGGGACGACGCGAACACCGAGATCACGCCGGAGTACGGCGAG
>CAZOLL010000628.1:0-2660 GCA_964580365.1 uncultured Phycisphaeraceae bacterium | reverse complement strand
GAGCGGCTGCGCATCCTCGAGGAGACGGCGCGCGCACTCGACGTCGCGCACAAGGCCGGCGTCGTGCATCGCGACGTGAAGCCGTCGAACGTGATGCTGAAGGACGGACGCGACCCGGTCGTGCTGGACTTCGGCGTCGCGCGCGACCTCGAGAGCGACACGGCGCTGACGCGGACGGGCGACGTCATCGGCACGCTCGCCTACGTCGCGCCGGAGCGGCTCGGCCATCGCGGCGGCGCGGCCGTGGACGGGCGCGTCGACGTGTGGTCGCTCGGCGTGATGACGTTCGAGTCGCTGTTCGGCCGCCGGCCGTTCGACGCGCCGACGGCGGAGCTGTTGATCCAATCGATTCTCAACGACGACGTGGAGTTTCCGGACGGCGCGAAGGAGCGCGACCTCCGCGTGGTCATCGAGACCGCGCTCGCGAAGGATCCGGCGCATCGCTACCGCGGCGCGCTCGAACTCGCGGAGGACCTGCGTCGCTTGCGCGTGGGCGAGCCGGTGCTCGCCCGGCCGGTCGGCGCCGTCACGCGCGCGGTGCGCCTCGCGGGGCGCCATCGACTGTTGACGACGTTGCTCGCGGTCCTGTTCGTGACGCTCGGCGTCGGACTCGCGGTGTCGACGCACTTCTGGCGACAGACGCGCGATCGCCTCACCGAAGTCACGCGACTCTCCGACCTCACTCTCGTCGACGAGCTCGAGCGCGACGCGAAAGACCTCTGGCCGTGCGTGCCCGAGAAGGTCCTCGGCAAGTCCGGAATGGACGCGTGGCTCGCGCGCGCGCGCGACGTCGTGAAGAACCGCGAGCTGCACCGCGTGGCGCTCGCGTCGCTCGAATCGCGTGTGGCGGTCGCCGACGAAGGCGGCGCGCGCGTCGCATCGGCGCAGGACCGCTGGTGGCGCGAACAGTTGACGCGATTGCTCGCGGGGCTCGACCGACTCGATGCGACGATCGCAAACGTCGCGGCTCGCCGGACCTTCGCGCTCGACGTCGACCGCGCGAGCATCGAATCGCGGCGCGCGGAGTGGGGTGCGGCTCGCGACCGCATCGAGCGCTCGCCGCTCTACGGGGGGCTCGTGCTGCACCCGCAGCGCGGGCTCGTCCCGCTCGGTCCCGACCCGGCGACGTCGCTCGAGGAGTTCGCGCACCTGCAATCCGGCGCGGTCCCGGCGCGCGACGAAAAGACCGGAGCGCTCTCGTTCGACGAGGCCTCCGGCATCGTGTTCGTGCTCGTCCCCGGGGGCACGTTCCGCATGGGCGCCGACGTCCCGAGCGCGGAGCGTCCTGCCGGAGCGTCCAACGTCGACGCGCAGGCCGGCGAATACGACGGCCCCGCGCACGACGTGACGCTCGACGCGTTCTTCATCGCGAAGTTCGAGATGACGCAGGCGCAGTGGGAGCGTGCGACCGGCGAGAACCCGAGCGTGCACCGCCGCGGCGGTCTGTTCGGGACGCTCGACCGTCCCGACCTGAACCCGGTGGAGCGCGTGTCGTGGGTCGACGCGACCGAGGTGATGCGCCATCTCGGGCTGCTTCTGCCCACCGAAGCGCAGTGGGAGCGCGCCGCGCGCGGCGGGACGACGACGGTCTTCTCGACGGGCGACGACAAGCGCACGCTCGAGGGGTTCGCCAACCTGATGGACCGGCATCTCGCGGAGGCGACGCGCGCGGCCGGCGTCGCGTGGGAAGAGTGGCTCGACGACGGCGCGACGCAGCACTGCGCCGTCGGGCGCTATCGGGCGAACCCGTTCGGGCTGCACGACATGCACGGCAACGTGCAGGAGTGGTGCCGAGAGTCGTGGGAGACCTACTCCGAGGTCGCGGCGCGCGAGGGCGATGGGCTTCGGTTCGTTCCCGATCGCGACAACCGCGTGGTGCGCGGCGGAGCGTTCACACGGCTCGCGGTCGCTGCGCGGTGCGCGGCGCGCACGAGCTTCGGGCTCGACGCGCGCGACGTCGCGACCGGCTTTCGCGCGTCGCGCGCGGTCGACGCCGCGCGCTGATCAGCGGCCGCAGGTCGCGAGACGACGCTCGAGGATCTCCCGCAACGCCGGATGCATCGTGAAGAACTGGCGCCCACCGTCCGCGGGCTGCGGCACGCGCGGCGGCAGCTCGCCCGAGTCGCGGACGAAACGGAGCACGCGCGCGAGCAGCGCGACTTGCACCGCGTCTGCGGATTCGCGCAGTTCCGCGACGAATCGGGCCGCGCGCGTGTCGATGTCGGTCGCGAGCAAGAGGTCGCCCGTGTCGATCCCCGCGTCGACGCAGTGCACCGTCACGGTCACGGGCGCGCCGTGGAGCACGGCCCACTCCGCGACGTTCATCCCGCGCCATGCGGGCAGCGCTCCCATGTGGGCGTTCAGAGTGCAGAGGCGCGCCGTCGCGAGCAGCGGAGCGCGCAGGATGCCGACGCCGGCGGTGACGAGGACGTCGGGTGCGAGCGCGCGGACCCTCTCGACTGCGGCCGCGCTCTCGAGTGGGCCGACCTCGATCGTGGGGACGCCGAGCTCGCGCGCGAGCGCTCGGACGTCGGCCGTCGGTTCGCTCGTCCGGAGCGGGATTCCGAGCGGCGCGACGGGTGTCAGCGGCGCCGGCGCGAACTTGCGCCGGATCGGAGCGAAACCCTCGCGTCGGACCGCGGCGCGCAGTCGCACGAAGA
>CAZOLL010000627.1:0-2663 GCA_964580365.1 uncultured Phycisphaeraceae bacterium | reverse complement strand
CGGCGGAAGCGCTCAGATTAAAGCGATGAAGAAAATCGCGGGCACGCTCAGGCTCGATCTCGCGCAGTACAGGGAACTCGAATCTTTCGCGAGATTCGGCTCCGACCTCGATAAGGCGACGCAGCAGCAGCTGAACCGCGGCGAGAAGCTGGTCGAACTCCTGAAGCAGGGGCAGTACCAGCCGCTGCCGTTCGAGGAGCAGGTCGCCGCGATCTTCGCGGGCACGTCGGGCTCGCTCGACGACGTGCCGGCGTCGAAGGTGCGCGCTTTCGAGGAGCAGTTCCTCCGCTGGCTGAAGAGCACCCGCGCGGATCTTCTGAAGGGGATTCGCGAGTCCAAGCAGTTCCCGGACGACGCGCAGGCCGCGATGAAGGCGGCGATCGCCGAGTTCAAGAAGACGTTCATCGCGGGCTGAACCGAGATGGCCAAGGGCATCAAGGAGCTGCGCCGGCGCATCCGCGGCGTGAGGAACATCGCGCAGATCACGCGCGCGATGGAGATGGTCGCGTCGACCAAGTTCAAGCGCCTGCAGGAGCGCGCGGAGGGCAGCAAGCCGTACGCGCAGGCGCTGCGCACGCTCGTCGGCCGGCTTGCCGCACAGGTGCAGCAGACCGAGTTCCCGCTGTTGCAGAAGCGCGCGAGCGGGCCGATCGCCCTGCTCGTCGTCACGGGCGACAAGGGTTTGTGCGGCGCCTACAACAGCAACGTCTTCAAGGCTGTCGCGACGTTCGTGAAGGACCAAGCTGGCCGTGACGTGAAGCTGTTCGTGTTCGGCAACAAGGGCCGGGTGTGGTTCAACCGCCGCGGTCCGGGCACGCCGGACTCATTCTCCGACTTGATGGAGAAGATCCCGTTCGTCCGCGTGCGCGACGTCGTGCGCGACCTGGTGAAGCGCTTCCTCGCCGGCGAGTTCGCCGAGTTGCACCTCGCATCGACGCGCTTCCTTTCGCAGGCGATGCAGCGGCCGGACATCCGCCAGCTCTTGCCGATCGACCCGGCGACTTTGCTCGCGAAGGACGACGCGGCTGCGCCGAAGAACCCGATCCTCGAGCCTTCGGTCGAGCGGATCTTCGAACTGCTGCTGCCGAAGTACCTCGAGATGCAGACGTTCGGCGCCGTGCTCGAAGCGCTGGCGAGCGAGTTCGCGATGCGCCGCATCGCGATGAAGGCCGCGACCGACGCGGCGAACGACATGATCGGCGCGCTGACGCGGGCCTACAACCGCGCGCGCCAGGAAACGATCACGAAGGAACTCTTGGAGATCGTCGGCGGCGCCGAAGCCCTGAAGGGCTGAGCGCGCGCGGACGGACCGTCAAGGAGACTGCACGTGGCACAGGGCAAGGTTCTCGAAGTCGTCGGGCCGGTCGTGGACGTCAAGTTCCCGCCGGACTCGCTGCCCGCGATCTACAACGCGCTGAAGATCAAGGACGCGGCGCGGAAGATCGACCTCACGGTCGAGGTCGCGCAGCACCTCGGCGACGACGTCGCGCGCTGCATCGCGATGGCGTCCACCGACGGCCTGGTGCGCGGCACTCCGGTCGACGACACCGGCGCGCCGATCACGATCCCCGTCGGCAAGGCGACGCTCGGGCGCCTGATCAACCTGCTCGGCCAGGCGATCGACGGCAAGGGCTCGATGAAGGGCGACGCCGAGTGGCCGATCCACAAGCCGGCGCCGACCTTTCAGAACCAGCAGGCCGTGTCCGAGGTCTTCGAGACCGGCATCAAGGTCATCGACCTGCTCTGCCCGTTCGCGAAGGGCGGCAAGATCGGCCTCTTCGGCGGCGCGGGCGTCGGCAAGACGGTGTTGATCCAGGAGCTGATTCGCAACGTCGCGGAAGTCCTGAAGGGCTTTTCCGCGTTCGCCGGCGTCGGCGAGCGCACGCGCGAGGGCAACGACCTCTACCTCGAAATGAGCGAGTCGGGCGTCATCAAGAACACGGTCCTCGTGTTCGGCCAGATGAACGAGCCGCCGGGAGCGCGCCTCCGCGTGGCGCTGACCGCGCTCACGATCTGCGAGTACTTCCGCGACGTGATGAAGCAGGACGTGCTCCTCTTCGTCGACAACATCTTCCGCTTCGTCCAGGCGGGCTCGGAAGTGTCGGCGCTCCTCGGCCGCATGCCGAGCGCCGTGGGTTATCAGCCGACGATGGCGTCCGAGATGGGCGCGCTCCAGGAGCGCATCACGTCGACGACCGACGGTTCGATCACGTCGATGCAGGCCATCTACGTGCCGGCCGACGACTACACCGACCCCGCGCCCGTCGCGACGTTCGCGCACCTCGACTCGACCATCCGCCTCGAGCGCGCGATCTCCGAGCTCGGCATCTACCCCGCGGTCGACCCGCTGCGTTCGACGTCGCGCATGCTCGACCCGAACATCGTCGGCGCCGAGCACTACGCGGTGGCGCGCGAAGTCCAGCGCGTCCTGCAGCGCTACAACGACCTGCGCGACATCATCGCGATCCTCGGCATGGAAGAGTTGTCCGAGGACGACAAGGCGCTGGTGCAGCGCGCGCGCAAGATCCAGAAGTTCCTGTCGCAGCCGTTCTTCGTCGCCGAGCAGTTCACCGGCAGCAAGGGCGCCTACGTGAAGCGCGCCGACACCGTGCGCTCGTTCAAGATGGTCGTCGAGGGCAAGTGCGACGACATCCCGGAGCAGG
>CAZOLL010000626.1:0-2672 GCA_964580365.1 uncultured Phycisphaeraceae bacterium | reverse complement strand
CCCGCGCGCGCGCCGCGCCCCGCGCCGGAGACGCTCGCGCCGTCCGGCCCCGTCGCTCCGCCCGCCGATGAGACGTCGGCTTGGGCCGCGGTCGGTCGCCGCTGGCCGCTCGGTTGGATGCTCGGCGCGTTGGTCGCCGGCGCGTTCCTCGCGCGCGCTCTCGTCCGCCAGCGCGGCTGGCTCGGCGACCGCATCGCGATCGACGACCCCGAGTGGCTCGCGCGGCTCGAGCGCTTGATGGACAAGATCGGCGTCGGCGTCGAAGTGCGCCTGTCCGCCGCGAGCGGCCTCTCGTCTCCGGTCGCGTTCGGTGTGCTGAAGCCGGAGATCTGCATTCCGCTGCGCGCGTTCGGCGAGCTGTCGTCGTCGCAGCAAGACGCGATGCTCGCGCACGAGCTCGCCCACTTGCGGCGCGGCGACCCGCTGCGCCTCGTGCTCGCGCGGGTTGCGGAAGTCGTCGGCTTCTTCCAGCCGCTCAACCGGCTCGCGCGACGTCGCCTCTTCGAGGTCGTCGAGCAGCGCTGCGACGCGATCGCGATCGAGGCGATGGGCTCGGGCATGGCGCTCGCCGAGTGCCTGACCGAAGTCGCGTCGTGGTGGGCCGCCGAGCGCGCTCCCGAATCGCGCGGCGCGCTCGGCATGGCCGGCTCGCCGCTGACGACGCGCGTCGAGAAGCTGCTCGCGGACGACGAAGCCGTCGCGGTGGACCTGCGCCGCCGCTGGCTCGCTCCGCTCCTCTACCTCTTCCTCCCGTCGCTCGCGGCCATCGCGCCCGCGGTTTCGGTCGCCGCCGAAGCCGAGGTCCGCGTCCTGCCGCGCACTCCGATCGAGCGCTCCGCGCCGAGGGAGAGCGACGACGTCGTGGCGATCCGCCTGCTCGAGGCCGAGATCGACCTGCTGACGAACGAGGTCAACGAATTGCGCGCGGAGCTCGTGCGCTCCGGTCTCGTCGGCGTCTTCGCCGACGAGATCGAAGGGCTCGAGCGACGCGTCGCGCGCCTGAAAGAACGCCGTGCGCTGCTCACGGACTGGCGTCAAAGACTGGTGCGGGAGGCAGGGCTCGCCGCCCCATCACCGGTTGCCGAAGAAACCGCCAAGAGCCCTGGGAGTCGATGAAGATGAAGAAGTTGACATGGGTCGCGGCCGCAGCCGTGACCGTCGCGGTGGCCGGCGCCGCCTACGGGTTCTGCGACGGCAAGAACAAGTCCAAGCGGAAGGTCATGGTCGTTCCCGGCAGCGGCGGCGTTGCGGGGACGTTCCGCATTGAGGGCCTCGAAGGCTTGAAGAAGCTCGAGGGCCTGAAAGGTCTCGAGAAGCTCGAGGGCCTTCACGCGAAGCTCGAAGGCCTGCACGGCAAGCTCGATGGATTGAAGGCGCTCGAGCGGCTCGGCAGCGCGCATGCGTTCGCGGTTCCATCCGGTGGTCACGGCGTCCGCGTGAGCGTCGCCGGTGAGCCGAGCGGCGGCAGCGGCAACTCGTGCGGCGGCTGCTGCTGCTGTTGCTGCAAGGGCGGCTCGGGCGGCGGCGTCCAGGTGTTCGGCGTCCCGGCTCCCATGGCACCGGCGGCACCGGCCGCGCCGATGGCGCCGCGGGCTCCTCGCGCTCCGCGCGCCCCGATGGCGCCGCGCGCCCCGCGTGCGCCGCGCGCGCCGTCGCCTCCGCACCACGAGGCGATCCGCGTCCGCTCGCCCGGCGTCCAGTACGTCGCGTTCGGTGGCGGCACGTCCGTCGCCGCGCCGGTCGCGATCCCCGTCACGACGAATTCGTCGGTGAGCACGACCGTCGCCGCGCCCGTGGCGGTTCCCGGCGCGCCGATCACGACGATCACCATGCCGACGATCGCCGCGGCTCCGTCCGTTCCGGTCGCGACCATGACCATGCCGGCGATCGGCGCGGTCGGCGGCGAGGTGAAGGCTGCGGCGAAGATGCGCGCGAAGGGCGGCGACACGAAGAAGAAGTCCAAGATCGTGAAGATCGACGACGCGAAGAAGGCCGCGATCGACAAGCTGCTCGTCGACCTGCAGCCGCTGATCGAGCAGGCCCAGTCGATCAACGGAGACGTCCAGCCGCTGGTGATCGACGCCGCGTCGCTCGAGAGCCTGCAGCACGCGCTCGAGTTGTCGCAGGAGCAGATCGAGTCGGTGCGCGATCAGATGGAAGAGCTCGACGAGGCGATCGCGGACTCCGACTCGGAGATGGCCGAAGTCCACGGCCAGCTCGCGCAGCTCGGCTACCTCGGCGGCGATGGCGTCGTCGTGGTCGGCCAGGACGGCGACGAGGACGACGACAGCGCGGAGGACGCCGAGGAGTGCGAGGAAGAGTGCGCCGAGGCGTGCGAGGACGCGTGCGAGGACGCGTGCGAAGAAGCGTGCGAAGAGGCCGAGGATTGCGCCGAAGAGTGCGCTGACGCGTGCGAAGAAGCGTGCGAAGAGGCCTGCGAGGACGCCGAGTCCGCCGACGAGGACGACGCGTCGGAAGACGAAGACTCCGACGACGACGATTCCGACGAGGACGACGGCGTCGTCTCGACCTGGACGGTCGACGGCGTAGGCGGCAAGCACGTGATCAAGCTCGGCGACGGCCAGAACGGCGTCTTCACGGTCGAGGGCGACGGTCAGCCGAGCCTGCTGGTCGACGGCGAACTGGTGCCGCTCTCGAAGTACCAGGCGGAT
>CAZOLL010000625.1:0-2676 GCA_964580365.1 uncultured Phycisphaeraceae bacterium | reverse complement strand
TAAGAATCGACCGAACCGATCAACCCCGCCAGACGGGGCAGGGCGAGCACTTACGGCTCATCGACTCGGCTGGCGAGCGCGGAGCCGATCGAGCCGCCGACCTCGGTGAGCAGGGCCTTGAGGCTCCGGCGGAGGCGGGCCAGGTCGTCGCGAACGGCAGCGCCGCGAACATGCAGATCGTTTGATGGCATGCGTTCCTCTGGACTGCACTTGAAAATGAAAGCCTACGAATCGAAAGGTAGGACAAGGGGATGCGCAGTGCAAACGAACGGCGCGCATCTTCAGAGTTTCGGCGCTGGGTGTGGGCAAGAGAGTTAATCGAGTGTGTCAACCGCTGACCGATCGGGGTGCGATGGTAGCTGTTGATCGCGGCGACCAGGCCTGGTGGACAGCGATCGAGCGTGACTTTGCATGCGCACCCAGAACGCTTCACGAGGAGCCGATCGATGGGTTCATCGGCTCTCCGGTTTTGACGAGGCGACGTGTTGACCCGCGTTCCCGTGGCGTGTTGGACCCGTACCCCACAGGGTTGGTGCTACGCCGGTCGCATCGCGGTGCGCCTTGCCGTGCAGGAATTGCAGCGGCGGCTCTCGCTCACTTGGGGAACTAGTACGATTCGCCTCCCGCTCGACGAGTTCGTCCGCGTCGTCGAGGGCCGCTCCGTGCGGATCGCACCCGGCACGTTCGCTTTCTCGTGGC
Source organism: uncultured Phycisphaeraceae bacterium (assembly GCA_964580365.1). Taxonomy (GTDB): domain Bacteria; phylum Planctomycetota; class B15-G4; order B15-G4; family JADJEK01; genus CAZBOK01. The sequence goes on along the minus strand of CAZOLL010000625.1, from coordinate 1,977 downwards.
GCGGTATCGGGCTGCGCGAACACTGCGACGCCACGGGCCGCGTCGTCCGGAGCCCGGTTCCGGTAGAGCTCTTCGTGCCCGTCGAGCGTTGTGGTGTGCGAGTCGAGCGGAATGTGCTGTGGATCGTGGCGGGCGCCGAGCGCCTAGAGATCGAGCTCGACGTGATCCGGAAGGCGCTGCCCGATCACTTTCCGTCCCGAGTGCCAGCGGATGGACCGACGGCCGCGCAGGTGCAGCGGATTCTGGACCGGCTGGGCGAGCCCGATTCACGGGCAGCCGCGCTCGGATCGGTCGGAAGGTCACCGGACCGGCAGACCGATCGGCGCGGAGACTCGTGGACACCACGCACGGTGTGCTGAGAGGGTTGCCGCGCCGCGATAGGACTCGACGAGAGCAACCGACGACCGGTACCTGACTCACTGGTGCGAGCATCCAGTCATGGCTCTTCCCGTCATCTGCGTTCTTCTCGCCCACGAGATCGAGGGCGGCGTCGCTGACGCCGTCGTCGAGGTCGACCTGGAGGCCGTCCAACGCGATCCGCTCGCGTGGCGTCTCCTCCAACTGGTGATAACGGTCGACTGGGAGAGGCGCTCGGCGACGCTGATGCCCGAATCCGAATTGTGCACGAAGCCTTTCGTGCGCACAGCCGATCTCGCTGGTCTCCTCGATCTCGGTCGGCGGTCCGTCGTCGCCCGCGGGTGGAACCTTCGCCAACTCCGGCGACAGGCCGCGGCTGAGACGATCCACCGCGAAATGGACATCGCGCCGCCTCGTCGCGACACGCTGGGACCGGATCCGGGAACCGGAACGGATCCGTACTTCATCTCGGCGACGTGCTCGAAGTGCTCGACGAGGCTCGTGCCGGCCCACGCGTCGGGCCGGCTCGCTGTTTGGTCGGATGAATGGCTCTGTCCGAACTGCGCGGACGACTCGATCATCCTCGACTGGCCGCCCGACGCGCTTCAGGCGCTCCGCGACGCGGTCGCGGAAGCGGAGAGCGAGGAGATGTTGCGGGACCGCTCGTGATCGCTCCAGCGACCCGTACGACGCTCCTGGCGGCCGTCCTCGTGGCGGCGGGGGGGACTGCGCGAGCCGAGGTGGTCTACTGGTCACCGACCAGGACCGACGCCGACGTTTCGATCGTCGTAACGGACATCGCGAGGCGGCGCGTCGTCGCGGCCGAGCCGCTCGGGACAAGGCTGGGAGCGCCGATCCCCTGCGACGAAGAACTTCGTCGCTGGCATGAGGCGTGGTCACCGACCTTCAAACACTCCTACGAGTACGAGGCTCGGAAGACGATCGAGGTTCACCTGGTGCCGTTCTTCGGCTCGACGGACCTGCGCGATCTCACCGAGGAAGATCTGCTCCGTTACATCGGCGCGAAGCTGGCTGAGGACTACGCGACGAAGACGATCGAGAACCACCTGACGGTCCTCCGGCGTGTCCTGAGCCTTCTCGTCAAGAAGGGACGGCTCGCCTCGAACCCCGCCGCCGAGATCAAGTCCCTGATGCGACGAGTCCAGCGGCGCACCGACAAGCAGACCCGCGAGATCGATACGTGGACGATCGCAGAGGTGCAGACGCTCCTCGCTGTTGCCCGGCAGCATCGCGCACGGTTCGCGCCGCTTCTCGCGACGCTCTTCTATACGGGAATGCGGAAAGGCGAGGTTCTCGGGCTCAAGTGGGAGGACGTCGACTTCGAGCGGCGCGAGATTCATGTGCGTCGCTCCTACGTTCGGCACCGGATCACGACGCCAAAAAACGGCCGGAGTCGTCGGATCGCGATGGCGCCTGAGCTCGTAGAGCTCCTGAAGGAGGTTCAGCGTGACCGGCGCAAGGAAACGCTGAAGCGCGGCTGGCGAAAGGTGCCCGAGTGGGTGTTCCCGAGCACGGCAGGAACGCCGATCGGGGACCGGAACGTGGTAAGTGCTCGCCCTGCCCCGTCTGGCGGGGTTGATCGGTTCGGTCGATTCTTAC
>CAZOLL010000624.1:0-2679 GCA_964580365.1 uncultured Phycisphaeraceae bacterium | reverse complement strand
TTCCTCGGGTCACGGCATCCCGAGTTCTCTCGCCCGGGGCCGCTCCCGCACCCGTCGCCGCGAGCCCCGCGGACCCGACCCCCGCGGGCCCGTCGTCCGCGCTCCGCACCATGTCGCATTCGTTCAAGCCTCGCGCCGCCAGCTAGGCTCTCCTCCGCGGGCACCGCTCGCAACCCTGGAGAAGGACTCGACAATGCATTCGCGCTTCGCACGGTCCATCGCATTCGCACTGCTTGCATCGCTCGGCGCGGCTTCCGTCGCGGCCGCGCTCTCCGCGCCCAACGACGACCTGCGCAAGCTGGACGGCGAGTGGCGCTTCGTCGAGGACCGCACCGCGGGCCGCGCGCTCGAGCAGCTCGGGCCTCCGATGAGCTCGATCTTCACGCTGCGCGTCGAGGAGGGCGCGGTCGTCTTGAACGGCCACGGCTCCGGGCACAAGAATGTGCGCGTCGCGCTCGACGGCAAGAACACCGAGATCACCGAGCAGGGCAAGATCTCGCGCTACCACGGCGCGTGGAAGGACGGCGCGTTCACCTACGACGTCGAGTTCGTGCGCGCATCGGACAACAAACAGGACGGTTCGATCCGGTGCATCCGCAGGAGCTTTCGTCCCACGCCCGACGGATTGATCGTGGGCGTCACGGTCAATCCGCCCGAAGGGACGGAGTCGGTCGCGCTGTACCGCCACGAGGAGGACATCGAGATGCCCGAGCCGGCCGACGCCAAGATCGTCGACCTCGACTGGCTCGCCGGCGCGTGGGTGGGGAAGCGCGGCGTGTCGTCGCTCGAGGAGCGCTGGAGCCCGCCGCTCGGCGGCGCGATGCTCGGCGTCGCGCGCACGGTGAAGAGCGGGAAGATGTCGGCGTTCGAGTTCCTGCGGGTGATCGAGCGCGACGGCGGCCTCGTGTACATCGCGCAGCCGAACGGCGCGCCGCCCACCGAGTTCGTGTGCACCAAAATCACCGAGACGCGCGCAGTGTTCGACAACCCGCGCCACGACTACCCGAGCCGCATCGTGTACGAGCTGTCGGCCGAAGGTGGACTCAGCACGACGATCGGACAGATCAAGGGCGGCTCGCCGCGGCGGACCGACCTCGCGCGCGAGGACGGGTAGGAGCGCACGGCTCCCGGACGTCACGCACTGGGCGGGCGCTGAGACGGGGCGAATCGTCCTGCGTCCCACCCTCGGGCTCGGGCCTTCGGGATCGGGTTCGTGGGTCTCGTCGTGCGGGGTCGAGACTCGGCCCACGGCGCGAGAACTCGGGCCGGCCGCGAGCGATCGCATCCTGGTCTTCGCGCTCGGAGCCGCTCCGACGCAGGAAGAGCGGCGCGCATCCGCTCGGACTCGGCGCGCGGAGAGCGAGCCGTGACGTGGCGAGCTCGGCGGGTAAGCTCGACATCCACGACCGCGCGGAGCTGGCGCGCTTCGCGCTCCGCGAGGGCTTCGTCGAGCCCCGACCGCGCGGCGTCGAGTCGGGTCACGCAGCTTCCGGCTCGACGGGTCCGATTCACGGGAGGTGTGAGATGGATCGATTCCGAGTTCCCCGCGTCCGCCTGCTGTCGTCTGCCGCGTTGATCGCCGTGCTGTTCGCGGCGCCCGGCATGCACGGTGCGGTCGTCGAGTCCTACAGCATGATCGGCGCGCTCCTGATGGAGTCCGCGGGTATGAGCTCGACGTCGCCGATGCTGCTCCAGCTCGATTTCGCGGCGCAGCCCGACGCCACGCTGATCCTGCCGGCGTCATCGCCGATCGCCGGCAAATGGAAGCAGCGCACCATCGACGTGTGGAAGGCGAATTTCCGGAAGGGGTTCGAGGCCGAGCTCGAGGCGTCGAACGGCACGCCGGTGAACTGCAAGTACGCCAAGTTCCCGCAGCTCGTGCGGACCGGGACGTTCCTCGCCGGCGCATTCACCGCGCGCTTCAAGTTCAAAGGTTCGCACACGATCCGCTGGACCGCATACGTCGGCGGCAACCTCGCTCCCTGATCGCACGCCGGCGAAAAAGCGCGCACAGTGAACGCGAATCACCGGAGCTCCCTCATGCGCCTCCTGGTCGTCTCCGTTGCCTCGTTCCTCTTCGCGTGCGACGCTCGCGAAGCAAAGCAGCCGTCGCCGTCCGCCGAGGTCTCCGCGTCATCTCCGCTCCTCCCCGGCGAGATCGAGGTGGAGGCATCGTGCGGCGAGTGTCAGTTCGGGATGAAGGGCGACGACTGCGACCTCGCGGTGCGCATCGACGGCAAGACGTACTTCGTCGACGGCACGACGATGGACGAGCACGGCGACGCGCACGCGAAGGATGGGTTCTGCAATGCGGTGCGGAAGGCGAGGGACAAGCCGCTGGTGAGCTTCCCCGACACGCTCGCCGTCGGCGACGCGATCAAGCACGTGCGCGAGCGCATGCAGACCGAGATCGGCATGTGCGAGAAGTACACCTTCTCCGGCGCCGGCTACTTCAAGCGCATGAAGGAACGCGAGCTGTACACGACCGACAATGCCGCGATCGCCGCGCGCGTAGCAAAGGCCGGGCTCTCCGGAGCGCTCGGTTCCGCGGTGGCCTGAGGATCGACGTGGCCTACATGATTTCCTGCGAGTGCATCAACTGCTCGGCCTGCGAGTACGAGTGCCCGGTGCGCGCGATCTCGCCAGGACCGAGCCAGTACCGGATCGACGCAGCCACCT
>CAZOLL010000623.1:0-2681 GCA_964580365.1 uncultured Phycisphaeraceae bacterium | reverse complement strand
GGGCCCCACCACGCGCGTGGAGGTGCGCGCCGACGTGTTGGGCGAGATCTCCGACGCGTTTACGGCGGGCGCGCCGACGCCGAAGCGACTCCCCGACGGACGCATGCGCGTCCCCGGCCGCACGCTCGTCGACGAGACCGCCGCGTTCCTCGGCGTGCGTTGGAAGGGCGACGCGGACACGGTCGGCGGCCTCGTGCAGGAGGTGCTCGGCCGCCTGCCGCGACAGGGCGAGAAGCTCGAGATCGAAGGGCTGCCGGTCGTCGTCGAGCGCGTCTCCGACACGTCGGTCGAGTCGGTGCTCGTGCAGACGACGCCCGAGGCGCCGGCGCGGGAAGGCGACGACACGCGATGACCTTCCTCGTGCCGGTCCTCGTCGTGATGTTCCTCCTGCTCGCGAATGCCGCATGCGTCGCGGCGGAGTTTGCGCTCGTCGCGACGTCAAGGGCCGCGCTCGAGGCGCGCGCGGCGAAGGGCTCGCGGCGCGCCAAGCGGCTGCTCCCGTTCGCGAGCGACGGCAGGCGGCAGGTGCGCCTGCTCGCCGCCACGCAGATCGGCGTCACGGTCGCGAGCCTCGGCCTTGGCATGTTCGGCGAGCGCGAGCTGGCCGGGTTCCTGCGCCAGTGGTTCGAGCGCCTCGGCGACGGCGCGGTGCCGGACGGCGCGGCGTTCGTCGGCAGCCACGCGCTTGCGTCCGGCATCGCGATCTTCGCCCTCACCGGACTGCACATCGTTCTCGGCGAGATGGTCCCGAAGGTGATCGCGCTCGAGCGCGCCGAGCAGGTGCTGATGCTGCTCGCCCCGCCGCTGCTCGCGTTCGCGCAGCTGCTCCTGCCGCTGGTCGCGTTCCTGCAGGCGTCGAGCCGCCTCGTCCTGCGCCTCCTCCGCCTCCAGCCCGACCGTCGCGAGAGTCTGCACACCGCGGCCGATCTGCAGGCGATGATCCACGAGTCGCAGGAGAGCGGCCTGATCCGCGGGGAGGCGGGCGCTGTCGCGCGACGCCTGTTCGAGTTCGGCGACCGCACCGCCGCCGACGTGCTGGTCCCCCGCGAGAAGCTGCTCGGCCTGCCGCTCGGCGCCGGCCCCGCGGCGATTCGGCGGCTCTTGAAGGAGAGCCGCCACACGCGCTTCCTCGTGTTCGAGGACGACGTCGATCACCTCGTCGGCCAGGTGCACGTGAAGGACCTCCTGCGGAGGATCCTCGCCGGCGCTCCCCTGCAGCCGACCGACGTGCGCCCCCTGCCGCGCATCGCGCCGACGACGCCGCTCGAGGGCGTGATCTCCGCGATGCGGTCGAACCGCTCGCAGATGGCGGCCGTCGTCGGTCCCAGTGGGAAGACGCTCGGCCTGGTCACGCTCGGCGATCTCAGCGACACCGTGGTCGGGCCGATCCTCGAGCGCGGCTCCGCCAACCGCTGAAGCGGCCGGCTCGGACGGGAGCGGCGGGTCTCCGGTCTCTGTCAACCGGGTCACCGGTCATCGGCGATCGGGCCCCGGTGGCCGGGCCACCGGTGCACTGGCCGAACGGCAACCGGAGCCGGATCGCCGGTACCGGGCGACCCGTGAACCGGGACCAGAGAACGGCGACCCGGATTGCAACCGGCTCTCCGGGTCCTGCAACGCGAGCGGGGGGCCCCCGGGCGGGCCCCCCCCGGCCCCCCCCGGCACGTGGGGGGGAGAGGGAGCCGGCGCGCCGCCCCGGGGGGGCGGCGGGGGCCCGGGGGGCCCCGCGACGGCCCGCTCGGAACGTGTCGTCAGTTCGTCAGCCGGCGCGCGTCACGTTCTGCGCGGCGGGGCCCTTGGCGCCCTCGACGCGCTCGAACTCGACCTTGTCGCCTTCCGCGAGCGTGCGGAAGCCCTCGGCCTTGATCGCGCTGTGATGGACGAAGCAGTCCTTCGAGCCATCGCTCGGCGTGATGAAACCGAAGCCCTTGGCGTCGTTGAACCACTTCACGGTACCGATGATCCTTGCAGCCACTTGCTTTCCTTCTCGTGTCGGCCCCGAGCGCGCCGTGCGAGACGGCGAATGCGACGGGACCTGCGCGGGAACTTACCGCCGCGCCGGCACCCCCCGCCTGACGTGACTCGATCACTCGTGAGCCACGAACATCATCAGACGGGTGGACGAATCGCGGGACAGTACAGAATCGGGGATCGCGGGTAAAGGCTTCGGTCGAGATGCGCGGGAGGCGAGGGCCGCGCGGAAGACTGGGAACGGAGACCGGAGCCCCGCTCGAGCGGCGAACCGGTTGCGCTCCGAGTCGCGGTTTGGCGGTTCCCCGGTTCTCCGGTTCTCCGGTCCCCGGGTACCGGCGATCCGGCCCCGGTTGCCCGTCGGCCGGTGCACCGGTTCCCCGGCAACCGGGGCCCGAGCGCCGATGACCGGTGACCCGCTGACCGGGTGAACAGAGACCCGGTGCACCGGCGGACCGGTTGCACTCCGGGTCGCGGTTCTCCCGGTCACCGTCGCTCCCCCCGCCACGGAATGACGAACGGTCGCCGCACTCCTCCCGACTCCATCTCCCCGAAGCGGATCGAACTCCCATACACCGGCTCGAGCACTTCCGGCCGCAGCACTTTCTCCACCGGCCCGTCGGCGACGATCCTTCCGCCGCCGAGAACGACCAAGCGCGTCGCGTACTGGCCGGCGAGGTTCAAGTCGTGCGTGACCACGACGGCGGAAC
>CAZOLL010000622.1:0-2686 GCA_964580365.1 uncultured Phycisphaeraceae bacterium | reverse complement strand
CGGCGAAGTCGCCGATCGACTCGCCGAACGCCGCGTGCTCCGGGCGGAACGCGCGCGCCCCGCCGGCGATCGTGTGGTGGTGGTCGAGCGCGGCGCCGAGCGCCGCGGCACACTCGCCGGGCGCGGGCGGCACGAAGACCCGCGCGAACGGACCGTCCGCCGCGAGCCGTGAGATGAGCGTCTTGTTGCGCGCGACCTCGCCGGCGACGCACAAGGCGTCCCCGCCGACCTTCTCCTTCAGCGAGCGCGCGAGCGCGAAAACGCGGTCCTCGAGGACACGCTGCACGCTGGCGGCGAGATCGGCGTCGCGCGCGTCGCCGCCGTCGATGCGGAACGGCGCGCCGGACATCCGCGGCGGCCCGACCAACTCCGCGAGCGACGGCTGGAACAGGCGCTCGCCGTCGTATGCGAACCGGAATCGCGCGAGGTCGACCGCGAAGCCTCCGTCCTCGAGCCTCGGCAGCGTCGACGCGACCGCGTCCTCGAACCGCGGCGACCCGGCGTGCGCGAGCGCCTCGAGCTTCTCCTCGTCGATGCCCGGTTCCATGCCGAGGAACTGCACCCACGCCGACCACCACAGCCCGAGAGAATGCGGGAAGAGCACCTCGGAGACGATCTCGAGCTCCTTGCCACGGCCGCGTCCGAGCGCCGCCGTGGCCCACTCCCCCATGTCGTCGATCGTGAGGATCGCCGCGTCCTCGAACGGGGAGCCGAAGAACGCGCTCGCCGCGTGCGCGCGCTGGTGCTCGACGAACGCGGTCTTCGAGGGATCGACTCCGAACTCGGTGACGAGACGCGATTGCATCCAGATGCGGTCGCCGAGCCACAGGAACATCGCGCGCGCGAACGTGCGCGACGATTTCGGGAACGCGCGCAGCTGCGTCGTCAAAGTGCGCTCGAACTTGCGCAGCGGCTTCTCGGCGTAGACGACCACGTCGAGGTCGCTCGCGGTGACCCCGGCGCGGTCGAGGCACCAGCGCGCCGCGCGGCGCGGGAACGCGGAATCGACGCGCTTCTTCGTGAAGCGCTCTTCCTGCGCGGCCGCGACCGGGACGCCGTCGACGAGGAGCGCCGCCGCGGAGTCGCGGTGGAACGCGCTGACGCCGAGGATCTTCATCTCAGTACTGGCCCGCGCGCAGTTCCGGCGAGCCGAGCGGACGCGGCGCGACGAGGCCGCGCTGCGTCGCGCCGCGGCGCGACAAGAGTCCGAAGGGGAGCAGCACGGTCCAATACAGGACGAACATCAGCACGTGCGCGAAACCGGACGCCGAGCGCAGCCCGAACGCCTTCCACGCCTTCATCTGCCGCGACCCGCGCGCCTTCTTCAGCGCCGCGTCGACCTCGGCGCCGCGGCCCGCCTTCTGCCACTTCTCGAGGAAGCTTTTCGTGTAGGCGACGTGGTACTTCTCGTCCTTCAGGATCTCTTCGAACACGCCGCGCGTCTTGTCGTCGTGCGCGTTCATGTCGCGGTAGAGCGTGAACAGCTCCGCGGCCTTGCACTCCGCGACGTGCACCATCGCGACGTACTCGAGCTCGCCGAGCTCGTCGATCAGACCCGAGTTCATGAAGCCGTGCGCGTCGACGTCGACGCCCTTGCGTGCGCCGGCGAGGTCGAAGCGGGCGTCGAGCTCGCTGTCCGCGCCGATCGGAATGTTGTTCTCGCTCGCGACCTCCGCCGCGCGGCGGCGGAAGAGGTCGGCATGGCGGACCTCGTCGTTCGAGTGCCGCTCGATGTGCTTGCGGAGGTCGGGGTCGGACACGCGGCGGCCGGCGCGCACCAGGTCTTTGCCGCCGTCCTCCTCGGTCTCCGAGAAGCTGAGCAGAGTGCGGTACTTGCGGTGCGGGTCCTTCCACACGCCGCGCTGGCGGATCTTCGTGAGCATTGCGAGCAGAAAGGACATTTCGATACCCCACGAGAGTCGAGTTCCGTCGGGACGTGATCCGAAGCGAAGCGCCGGCAGGCGGCGCGAGCCAGGGAGATCGAACGAACTCGTCGATCGCCTCGGGCCCCGCGCCGCGGGGAAGATAACCCGGCCCGCGCGACCGGGAGGGCGGAAACTGCTACCGTCCCGCCCCTGCCGATGAGCGACTCGACCGTTCCATCGCGAAACCCCGCGGCCGATTCGTCCGAGTGGCCGGCGCCGCCGTCTCGACGGCGGCGCATGATCGTGCTCCTGCTGTCGCCGCTGATCGGGCTGGTCCTGCTCGAGCTTTCGCTGCGCGTGATCCACGACGTCTGCGGCGGACTCACCGGCTGGCTCTACATGACCGGCGCGCGCACGAACTATGACGACATCGACGACCTCGGCGAGTTGATCGCCGCCGCCGGCCAACCGATCGAGCCGTTCGCGATCAGTAACGACTTCATCCTCAATTCGAAGGGACTCCGCACGGTCGAGTACGCCGACGTGAAGGCGCCCGGCTCGAAGCGCATCGTCGTGCTGGGCGACTCGCACTCGTGGGCGTCCGGCGGCATGCCGTTCCTCGACCTCTGGCACAGCCGGGTGCGGGCCGGCCTCGAGGCAGCGATCACGAAGCAAGTCGAGCTGATCAACCTCTCTGTGCCGGCGGTGGGCCCCGAGTTCGAGCGGCGCATGTGGCAGGTCGAGGGCGCGCGGCTCGCCCCGGACCTCGTGATCCTCGCGCTGTCGATCGGCAACGACTTCCTCGAGGTCGAAACCGACCT
>CAZOLL010000621.1:0-2690 GCA_964580365.1 uncultured Phycisphaeraceae bacterium | reverse complement strand
TCGGACTACAACGCGATCCCCGAGGTCGCGATCCTCGACGAGCTGCAGGCGGAGACGTACTACAAGGGCCCGGCCTGCCACGAGCCCGCCTACGTCAAGGCGACAGCGCTCGCGGCGATCCGCGCCCTGCGGCTCACGCCCGACGCCCCGATCTCCCGCTTCCTGACGACGACCGCGGCCCGCGACCAGTTCGGCGGCCCGCACCTCGCGTCGCTGCCGCTCTTCAACACGCTGCTCCCCGACCTCTCGGTCCCGCGCAACGGGCGCGGCTTCACGCGCGACGAGATCGAGGCGCTGAAGGCGCTCGGCGGCACGATCTTCGGCCAGAACGTCGCGGGCTCGGCGCTCATCATGGGCGAGGTCGTCACGACCTACCTGACGAACCCGGCCGGCGCGAACGACGTGACCTGGCACTACCTTGAGCTCGTCGACACGATGAGCACCGCGCGCGAGTACATGCAGAACAACCTGCGCGCGATCTACGCGCAGTCGCGGCTCACGGCCGGCACCCCGATCGCCGGGCACGACATGGCGAACGAGGAGACGATCCGGAGCACATTCAAGAAGCTCTACGCGGACCTCTCGGGCCCGGGCTTCGTGCTGCTCGCGGCGGGCGAGGACGCGATCAACTTTTTCGACGCGAACCTCTCGATCTCGCTCGATCTCTCGCAGGGCAAGGTGACGGCCTTCTGCAAGTCGCTGGTCGTCGTGCAGGCTCGCACGTTCCAGATCTCTTGGAAGGTCGCGTTCTCGACCGCTGGATAGGAGGCTAGGTCCCGATGAGCGAGCAACTGACCGACGTCCTGCTCTACATCAACAACGAGCAGATCGGCATCGTGCCCGGGTCGTTCCGCTTCACGCCGGGCTTCGGCGATCGGCAGATCCTCGCGCAGAGCGAGGGCGGCGGGCGCGTCTCGCAGGTCTTCGCGACGAACCAGGCGACCGCCTTCTCGCGCTTCAACTTCGAGATGTACGTCACGCCGGACAACGAGAAGCGGCTCCGGAAGTGGCTGACGCTGCGCAACCGCAACGCCGGCCAGTGGACGGCGAAGGACGACGACGGCAAGCGGATCACCCGGACCGTGACGCAGGCGTGCGTCATGAACGACCCCGAGATCCAGTTCTCCGTCGACGGCCGCATCACGGTCGAGTTCCAAGGCAACCAGTCGGTCTAGTCCCACCCCGGGCTCAACCCTTCCGTCGTCCCAGAACAGAGGTCTCCCGTGGATACCGTGCGCGTCGTGCTGACGACGCCGATCTCGTACACCGCCAACGGCGGCGTGCGCGAAGGGAAGTTCATCGAGCTGCGCGCCCCGTCCTCGCGCGCCTACCGGGTCGCGCTCCGGATCAAGCAGCAGCTCATGCGGGCGATCATGGAGCAGCGGGCGCAGGTCGAGACGATCACCGGCACCTACGCCGCGCCGCCCGAGCCGACGCCCGCGCCCGCGCCCGACGCGGATCCCGCCGGCCCGCGCGGCCCCGCCTTCCTGCAGATGCTCGCGGCCTCGACCGCGGACCTGGCGGCGATCGCGGCCGACGTGCGCGAGCTGCTCGTCGAGCACGAGGCCGGGCGTGTCGATGGCGAGACGCCGCTGACCGCCCTGCTCGTCGACCGGCTCTCGATGCCCGACTTCGAGGCCGTGCTCGGCGAGTACCTCGCGACTTTTCCCCTAGCCTGATCGCTCTGCCCGGCGACGGGCGGTCGGGCGCAGACCCGTGGCGGCGGCTGCTGCTTTCGGTCGCGATGGAGAGCGAGGGGGCGATCCGCTTCGTCGAGCTGTGGGAGGCGCCGATCACCGAGGCGATCTCGCTCGTCGACGCGCTCGGGTACATTCTGACCGAGCGGAGGTCGGCCGTTCAGCGGGAGATCGACCGGGCGAAGCGCGGGCAGCGCGGCTGGATCCGCTAGGGGGACGCGATGGCGCAGGGTCGGTCGATCGGGTTCACCTTCTACGCGAAGGACATGTTCGAGCGCGTCGCCGCGCGCATGGCCGACTCCGTCCAGAAGGTGAAGGTCGGGCTCGCCGAGACCGCGACCGTCTCCCGCGACGTGACCCGCGAGATGGAGCGCGTGAACTCGTCGCTCGCCCGGACCGACGCGACGGCGCGGAAGCACAAGGAGGGGATCCAGAAGATCGACGAGGCGTGGGCCGGTCTCCGCTCCCGCATCGTCGCCGCGGCGCTCGCCTTCGCCTCGGTCGGCACCTTCAAGTTCATGATCCACGAGGCCGCGACCGTCGAGGACGCCGTCAACAAGGTCATGTCGGTCATCCGCGACCCGGGCGACCAGAAGGCCTACGCCGAGAAGGTGACGGCGATCATCCGCGAGAACCAGCGGCTCGGCATGTCGGTCGAGGGTCTCGGCGAGGCGCTCACCGAGCAGGTCGGCGCGCTTGGCACCGGGAAGGATTCCTTCGACGCCTTCGCCGGCGCCGTAAAGCTCTCGGTCGCGGCGTTCCGCCCGGTCGAGGAGTCGGTCAAGGCGGTCGACAAGTTGATCGAGGATTTCCCGGCGCTGCGGAACCACGGCCAGCAGGTCGCGCAGCTCCTCTTTTCGGCGCGGCAGATGACGAAGGACTACCCCGGGCTCGTCTCGCAGCTCCCGAACATCGGACCGCTCGCGGCGACGGCGGGCCTCTCGCCGCAGAAGATGATCGCCCTGTTCGCGACGCTGGAGAAGACGACGAAGT
>CAZOLL010000620.1:0-2692 GCA_964580365.1 uncultured Phycisphaeraceae bacterium | reverse complement strand
GTTCGTCGAGCGCGTCGCGACACGCCTTGCGGAGCTGGTCGAGAGACGGGTCGACGTTCGGCGCCCGCTCCGGCGGCAGCGACAGCACGATGTCGCACAGCGGCTCGAGCGCGTCGCTCGCTGCCGGCGGACCGATGACGCCGAGTCCGCGCACGATGTCGATGCGGAGCGGGAAGTCCGACACCATTCGTTCGAGGAGCGCCGCGACGACGAGCGGCCCGCCGAGCCGAGCCGCCTCCTCGACCGCGACGCTTTTCACGTCGACCTGAGCATCCTGCAGCGCGAGCAGCAGCGCTTCTGCGGCCGCGGGGCCCGCGACCTTCGGGAGCGAGCGCGCCGCTTCGTGCCGCACGTGCCAGTCGGCGTCCTCGCGCAACGCGCGCTCGAGGTGTTCGCGCGTGTCGGGCGCACCGAGAGCGCCGAGAGCCGCGGCGGCGATCGTGCGGACGCCCGCGTCGCGGTCGTAGAGTCGCGCGACCACCGCGTCCTTCGCGACGACGAGCTTCATGCGACCGGCCGCATCGACGAGTGCGCCGCGCGCGGCGGGCGTCAGCGGATCCTCGAGGAGGTGGCCGAGCGCGGCCGCGACCGCCGGAGCGAGCGACGCCGCGCCGAGCTCGGCCGCCGCGGCTGCCGCGGCCGCGACCACGACGCCGTCCGCGGAGCCGATTCGTTTGCCCAGCGCCCGGTCGCGCGTCGGGTCGTCGCCGCGCTTCTGCGCGTGTTGGTCGATCGCGACGAGCAGGCGGATCCGAGCCGCCACGACGTCGCCCGGCTCCTCGCCGCTCGCGAGCCGCTCGATCAAGGCGCCGCGCGCCGGCGCGAGGTCCCACTCGGCGACGCGACGCAGGAGCGCTTCCGCGGCGCGCTTGCGCAATCCTGGGAGTGCATCGTCGAGGTCGGCGATCAACGCCTCTCGGTTGTCGGAGTGCAGCTTGATCTTCAGCTCGATGAGTTCGGCGTCGCGCTGCGCGGCCGCGGCTTCGAAGGCAGAGCGCTGCGCGGCGAGCAAGTCGGCGAGCAACTCCTCGCGCGGCCGGTCGCCCGCGTTGCGCGCGAGCTCGCGCCAGCGCGCGACGTCGCGGCCGTACCCGGCCGGCAGGATCTCCTCGAGCGCGGCGGCGACGCTCTCGGCGAGCGAGCCGTTGCCGCTCGTCGCGGCGAGCACTTGCGCGAGCGGCGCGAGCTCGCGTGGGTCGCGACTCGCGCCGAGGAGCCGTGCGGCCGTCGCGATCTGCGCGGCGTCGACGCCGAGGAGCGCGGAGCGCAAGAGCGGCCGCGACAGTTCGGGCCGCGCGCGATCGAACGACCGCAACGCCGCCTCCGCGACCTCTCGCGCCTTCGACGGGTCGACGGCGGACGCGATCCGCAGCAAGGCCGGCACGACGCGCGCCGCGGACTCCTCGCCGAGCGCCGCGAGCGCGAGGTCGAGCGCCGCGGCCAGCGCCTCGACGCGCGCGAGCGGAGCGTCGGGGCCGAGCTGATCGCGCACGAACGACGGGTCGTCGCGCAGGAGCACGAGCGCCGACGCGACCCGCGCCTCCTTCGTCGTCGACTCGGCGACGAACGTCCGCCGCGCGTCCTCGACCTGCGTCTGCCGACTGGCGCGCGCGAGCGGAGCACCGTCCGCGGCCGCGCAGAACGCGGTGGTCGCGATGACGAAGAAGAGCGCTCGGAGAACTTGCACGCTCGGATCCCGGATCCGCCCGCCGCGGGCGTCGGCAACGCAGCGGCGACGCGTGGAGTCTATCGGCCGGGACCGCGTCCGACCAAGCGCGCGATTCTCGCGGCGATCGATTCCGGCCGCGCGCGCCCGCAGCGGATCGTGATCGAAGCGACCGACCGATACAGCGGCGCACGGGTCCGGAGCAGGTGGCGCACTTCGGCGGCCGGCCGCAGTGCGGTCAGCGCCGGACGGCGCCGGCCGCGCGCGAGGCGGCGAATCGTCTCGTCCGCGCCGACGACGAGCCACACGACGACGCCCGATCGACGCATCAGGTTCCGCGAGCACGCCATGAGCACCGCGCCGCCACCCGTCGCGACGACCGCGATCGGGCCGCGAGCGACCTCACGCAGCGCATCGGCCTCGACGCGGCGGAACTCCGGCTCGCCCAACTCGACGAAAGCCCGCCCCACCGGCCGTTTCGTGCGCGCGGCGATCCGTCCGTCGAGGTCGACGAACGGGAGCCCGAGCCGTCGCGCGAGCCGCCGCGCGATGGTCGACTTGCCAGCGCCGCGGAAACCGACGAGGAAGATGTGGGACGGCGTGCGCCGCATGCGAAGGGGGTGGCTCCGGCGCGGCATCGTAGGGCGGGGGGCGGTGGCCCGACACGTAGTGCACGAAGAGACACGAAGCGGGCCGCGGAAGCCGGACGGGGGGTGCTCGAGGTTCGTCGACGGCCGAAACGCAGAGGACGCAGAGAACACAGAGGGCGCCGCGCCCGACGGACGCAGGGCGTGCTTGCGGACGCGGGACGCTCTCCCGGAAAACTCGGGTGCGCTTCGCGCACCGGACCCCCGCTTGGCGACTCGTGAGTGTTGCGCATCCCGCCGTCGAGTCGTGTGGCCTGGCGATCGATCACGAGCGAACTGAGCACACCGACCGGAGTCGTCGTCACCGACCGATTGACCGTTTGTCGAGCGGAGGGCGATCGCGCGCAGCGCGATCGAGTTTCCTGCGGGAGTCTCGCGC
>CAZOLL010000619.1:0-2697 GCA_964580365.1 uncultured Phycisphaeraceae bacterium | reverse complement strand
CACTGCCACTACGGCGACGCGTCGATCGGCTTGAACTTCCGCGGGCTCGCGCAGCTCTACCCCGGGCAGCCGGCGGGGCCGGAGGCGAAGGGAACGACCGACCAGCGCCTGAACCAGGTGTTCTACGTCGACGATCCGGCCGTCGTGCCGCCCGACGTGCACCACGAGCGCGGCATGCACTGCATCGACTGCCACACCGTCCGCGACGTGATGGGGGACGGCGAGCTGTACGGGCAGATGCCGCATGCAGTGGAGATCGAGTGCTCCGACTGCCACGGGACGATCGAGCACACCACGAACTTCAGGACCTCGCGCGGCCGGAAGCTCGACAACCTGAAGCAGGACGGCGGCGAGGTCCTGCTCGTCTCGAAGGTGACGGGCGAAGCGCACGTCGTGAAGCAGGTCGCCCACGTCGTGAACCCGCGGCACAAGGACTTCAACCCGCGCGCGGCGGCGGCGATGACGAAGGAGCACGACCGCCTCGAGTGCTACAGCTGCCACGCCGCGTGGAGCCCGAACTTCTTCGGCTTCCACTTCGAGCGCCAGGAGCAGTTCACCCAGCTCGACTTGATGAGCGGCGAGCGCACTCCGGGTCGCGTGAACACGCAGGAGAAAGTCTTCGCGACGTTCCGCGGGCTGTACCTCGGCTGGAACTCGGAGGGGATGGTCGCGCCGTACATGGTCGGGTTCAGCTCGATGGGGTCCGCGTCCGGTCCGGACGGGAAGACGCTGATGGACCAGGTGATGCCCGTGACGGCGGCCGGGCTGTCCGGCATGACGATGATCCATCACCAACTGCACACCACTCGCCGCGCCGCGCGCGACTGCGCCGACTGCCACAGGAACCCGACCGCGCTCGGACTCGGCTCGGAGAACGGCGACTTCGCGCTCTCGCGCAACTTCATGTTCACGGGCTCCGCGCGCGGCATCGACGTGTTCGCAATCTCGCGCAAGCGCCTGCAGGACTCCGCGCCGGTCGCGACCTTGCCGATGCTCGGCGTGCGCGGCCTCGCGCTCGAATGCGAGCCGCTGCAGGGCCACGCGGTGCGTGCGTATGCGGCGCTCGGCAAGCAAGGCGTCGCGGTCGTCGACCTGGCGAACCCCGCGTTCCCGAAGCAGGTCGGCTTCGTGAAGACCGACGACCCGCACGGGCTCGCGCTCGGCGCGAACCGCCTGTACCTCGCCGACGGCACCGGCGGCGTGCGCATCCTCGACGTGTCCGAGCCCACGAAGCCGTCGGTGCTCGCGACGCTCCCGTCGCCCGACGCGCGGCAGGTCGAGCTGTCGTGGCCGCACCTGTTCGTCGCCGACTACGTCACGGGGCTCGCCATCTTCGACGTGACCGACCCGGCGCGCGCCGTCGCCGTCGGGCGCGTCGACCTGAACGGCCCGGTCGCGGAGCCGAACGAATCGGTCGCGCTCGCGCTGTGGACCACACCGAGCCGGCCGGAGACGTCGCGGCCGAAGGCGGCGGAGACCGGCGGCCCGCGGGCTCCGTGGAAACCGGGTTTCGGCCCGCGCCGCACGGCGATGCGCCGCTCGATCGCCGTCGCGTGCGGATCGTTCGGGCTCTCGGTCGTCGACGTGACCGATCCGAAGCTGCCGCGCGTCACGGGCGCGTACGGCCGGCTGTTCCAGGACACGCAGCGCCTCGGCGCCGGCGGCCGCGTGACTTCGGTTGCGGCGGCGATGCACGTCGACCTCGGCAGCGCCGACGGCGGCATCGCGACCGTCGAGAACGACTACCTCTACGTGAGCACTGCGTTCGCCGCGAACGGGCAGGGCCGCCTGCTGGTCGTGCGCGTGACCGACCCGGACCGCCCCGGCATGGTCGCGAACCCGCGGCTCGGTCCGGCGCCCGCCGACGTCGAGATGCTCCACCTCTACAACCCGCCGTTCCTGCAGACCTTCGCGCTCGTCGCGGGCGGCTCCGTGTTCGAGATGATCGATGTGACCAAGTCCGACATGTCGCAGGGCGCCGCGCAGTTCGGCGGCGTCACCGGACTCACGTGCGTCGTCGCGGAGCGCATGCCGTTCGACCGGCTGGTCGACGAAGCGGGCCACGCGCTGAAGGACATCTCCCACGAGGGCGCGCGCTTCTTCTCGCGCGCCGAGATCGACAAGATCCTGCGGGCCGACGTCCCGGTCGCGCCCGCGAACGAACCGGTCGACCTGCCCGGCCCGCGGCGCCGGCGCAACCAATGAGGAGTCGCACCATGACGAAGACGCTCGCACCGCTCTGCGTCGCGCTCGCGCTGTTCGGAGCCGCGCGCTCCGAGGACGAGAAGCCGAAGGCCGGCCAGTCGCCCCAGGAGTTCGTGCGCATGTGGGACGCGAACCGCGACGGCAAGGTGTCGCGCTCCGAGTTCCCCGGCGACGACCCGAAGGTCTTCGACGCGCTCGACGCCGACAAGGACGGCTTCCTCGTCGCGGCCGAGCTCGGCAAGCGCGGCGCGGTCGCGAAGAAGAAGGCGAAGATGGGGATGTACCTGAAGAGCCTCGCCGACCGCCGCGACGACGTCGACCTGGTCGAGCACGATCTGAACCACGACGGCAAGCTCTCGGCCGCGGAGTTCCGCGGCTACCTGTTCGCGCTCGCGGACCAGGACGGCGACAAGTCGATCGACATCGACGAGGCGCAGTACGTCGCGCAGGTGCCGGGCCTCGGCGCGGGGTTCGACAACAAGGCCGAGCGCG
>CAZOLL010000618.1:0-2699 GCA_964580365.1 uncultured Phycisphaeraceae bacterium | reverse complement strand
AACGGCCCGAGCTTCGCCAGATCGGCGACGCACGCGATGTCGCGGCGGGCGGAGAGACCGAGCGTCCGCTCGCGCTCGAGCCAGAACGGCGCGCCGTCGACCGGGTCGAAGTGGAGCGCGAGCACTTCCGCGACGCGCGCGTCGTGACGGTCGGTCGTCATGATTCCTTGACCCACCGGACGATCGGCTCCGTCCCGACGGTTGCCGCCGCGGCGGCGACGCGCGAGCTGACGGTCTCGTTGACGCCGCGCGCGAGCACCGCGTCGAGCGCGCGCGGGATCGCCGCGAGGTCTTCTTCGGTCGCGACCAGCGCGGGGTAGATGCGCAGGACGCGCGGATGATTCAGCACGAACGACGCGACGATGTCGTGCCGCAGGAGTTCGGCGCCGATGATCCCCGGCCACCAGGCATCGACCGCGCGGTTGAGACCGAGCGAGCCGAACAAGGTCGCGAGGCCCGTGAGGCGCGGCGGTGCGAACTCGATCCCGAGCATCAGCCCTTCGCCGCGCACCGCGACGATGCGGTCGGGGTGGCGCTGTGCGACGGCGCGCAGCTCGCCCGCGAGCCGGGTGCCGAGATCGCGCGCGCGGCGCGGGTAGTCGTCGTCGACCGCCACTTTCAGCGCGGCGATCGCCGCGGCGCACGCGCGGCCGCGCCCGCCGAACGTCGAGGTGTGCACCAGGCTCTCCCGCATGCGGCCGTACGCGCGGTCGCGCAGCGCGCGCGTCGTGACGGTGGCGCCGATCGTCGCGACTCCGCCGCCGAGGCTCTTCGCGAGGCAGAGCACGTCCGGCGTCACGCCCTCCGCCTGGCAGCGGAACATCGTCCCGGTGCGGCCGAACCCGGTCTGGATCTCGTCGAGGATGAGGAGCGCGCCGTGCCGCTCGGTCAGCCGGCGCGCGGTCGCGAGGTAACCGGCCGGCGGCACGACGACGCCGCCTTCGCCCTGGATCGGCTCGAGGATGAGCGCGGCGATCGTCCGCTCCGTGTCGGCGGCGAACACCGCCTCGAGCGCCGCGGCGTCGCCGAACGGGACCATCGGCCACCGGTCGAATCGCGGCATCGACGCGCGGTACTTGTCGCGGCCGGTGACGGACAGCGAGCCGAGCGTCTTCCCGTGCAGCGAGTTCTCCGCGTAGACGATGCGGTCGCGCTTCCCCGCGTGCGCGCGGAACGCGAGCTTGAGAGCGCCCTCGACCGCCTCGGTGCCGGAGTTGCAGAAGAAGACCGCCTCGAGCCCGTCCGGAGTGATGCACGCCAGGTTGTGGGCGAGCACCGCCGCGAGCCGGGACGGGAACTCCTTCACGAGATCGGGCAGCTCCTGCTCGTCGAACCAGCGCGCGGCGGCGACGACGCTCGGGTGGTTGTGACCGTGGTTCAATCCGCCGTAGCAGGACACGAGGTCGAGCAGGCGCCGGCCGGCGCTCGGGTGGAGGAACGGTCCGCGCGCGCGGGCGACGTCGGCGGCGGCGTGGCCGCCGGGGCGGGGCCCGCGGGGCCGCTCCGGGGGCAGGTGGCGCTCGTGCCATCCGCGGAGCGTCGCCGCGTCGAGCGACGCGATGTCTTCGAGAGCGATGCGATCGGCGACCGACTCGGCCATGACTTCCTCTCGCGGCTCAGGCCGCGACGAACGGATGCAGACGGAAGAACTCCTCGAGCGCGATCGCGGTCGAGAGCGCGCGGGCGAGATCGCCGCGGATCGTCACGCGACGATCGAAGAACAGTTGCGCAGGATGCGCGCGTCCGGCCACCGCGAGCAGCAGGGTCTCGGCGTCGCTCGCGTAGTCGATCTCGGGCGACGGACGGTCGGTGCGCGCGACCGACAGGAGGACGCCGCGCTCGATCGCGAGCCGGTGGATGCCGACGCGCGGGACGCTCACCGTGAACTCCGCGGTCAGCGACTCGAGGCCCGGGACCAGCCGGCGTCCGGTGCGCAGCGGTAGGAACGTGTCGAAGTACTCCTTCACGCGCCGACCGAGCGCGACGTCGGGAGAAGTGCGGGTCGTCCGGTCTCGCGCGGCGCGGAACGCTTCCACGTGGGCCGCGAAGATCGTCCGCAGCGCGGAGCGATCGGGCCCGTCGAACGGTGCGAACTCTCGTTCGAGGCGAGTGCGATCGTGCCGCGTCGCCAGGAACAGGTAGGGCTGGTACATGCGGCAATGACGTTCGAGCACGCGCTCGACCCGGTCCGCGTCGGCGAGCGTCCGCGCCGGGGACAGTTCGATCGAGAGTCCGGCGATCTGCTCGTTCACGAGCTCGGCGATGGTGCCGATCGCGGTCGGCTCGCGCGCGGTGACGTGGTAGGTGCCGCGGCAGTCGCCGCCGCGCGCGACCGCGGCGGCGATGACGTCGACCGCGTCGTCGAGACGCACGAGGTTGAGGAGCGAGTCGGCACGGCCCGGGTGACGGAGCGTCCGCGCGCGCCCGCCCTTCCTGCCTTCGAGACCGGCGAGGAACTCCAGGTAGACCAGCGGGCCGGGGCCGGTCGCGAGCCCCGCGCGCGGCGCGTCGGGCAGCACGACTCCGAGGCGCAGGATCGCGAGCGGAAGACCGCTCTTCCGCGCGCGCTCGACGAGTGCGCGCTCCGCGGCCGCCTTGCTGCGCTCGTACGGGTTGTGGTGCGCCTGCCCGACGTCGAGCTCGTCCTCGCGGAACGTCCCGGCGTGGTCGCCGCTCACGTACGCGGTGGAGATGAAATG
>CAZOLL010000617.1:0-2702 GCA_964580365.1 uncultured Phycisphaeraceae bacterium | reverse complement strand
TCGCTCGCCAGGACGGCGCCGTCCTTTCCCAGGACACGGAGCATCGCGTCGAACTCGTGCGTCGTGACCTCGATCGTCGCGCGGAGGTCGGCGCGCGCCTCGAACGTGAACGCCGCGACGCCCTTCCCCGCCGCGTCGACCTCGAGCACGCCGTCACGCTCTTGATCGAGGATCAACGGCAAGTCGGCCGAGTCGCCGGGCGCTCCAAACAGGGAGCCGGCGCCGAGCACGACGAACGCGAGCACGGGGACCCGAACGTTGAGCCGTTGCATTTCCCACCAACCACGATCCGCGTCCTAGACTACCCGCCCTCTCGATCGGCCGCGGCGATGCAGGCGCGCGCCGGCCGCACGGTCTCACGAATGGGAGGAGGATCGTGGCTCGACCGAAGGCAGAAACCTGGTGGATGGCGCTCGTTGTCCTCGCCGCGCTCGCGACCGGGCGACCGGCGTTCGCGAATGCGGGAGACATCGTCCGGGTGCAGGTGACGCAGGGTGCGCAGGGCTCCGTCACGAATTCCGTGAAGCTCGCCGCACGGCGCGCGATCGCGGTTCGCGTGCTTCTGTCCGACCGGCTGAAGCATCAGCGGGTGACCGGACGGCTGAGCATGAAGAAGGGCTCCACAGCGCTGGTCACGGACGTCCCGCCGATCGTCGAGCCGTTCACGGTGCCGGAAGCCCCTTCGCTCGACGAGTACGGCGGCTCTCTCGACTTCCGTGTCACCGACGTGAACGCGATCCCCGAGTCGCTGGTCACGTTCGAGGTCAGGGTGTTCGACGAGACTCTCGCGACGCAGCTCGATTCGAAGTCCTTCGACCTCCAATTCGGCCCGCCGCTCGAGCTCCGGGTCTGGTGGGTCGAAGTGCATTTGCCCGAATCCGCAACGGTCCACGCCGCGCCGTTGCCCCCGGACGTGAAGCCTGGAACGGCCGACGCGTTCCTGCGCGGCGTCTTCCCCGTCGCGGACGACGCGGACGTCGCGAATTGGGCCTCGCCCCGGGTTCTCGAGTTCGGGCACGACTTCGACGGCGACGGGAAGCTCGACAAGGACGACGACAAGTCCAGCGATCCGGACGATCGGGACACGTCGCTGCTCCTCGAGGCCCTCGAGAACCGCCTCGACTGCACCGTCGACCCGGCGCAGCATCCCAACACGTTTCTGCAGATCTACGGCTGGATCCCGGAGGAGAGCGAGACGGCGCGTCGGATGGACGGCTTCAAGGGTTGGTCCGACGAACTTCACGCGGCCATCGGGACGACGCTTCCCGAGGCGTTCCAAGCGACGTTTGCTCACGAGGTTGCTCACGGGTTCGGCGAGGACCACTCCGACGACCTGCATCCGCCGGAGGATTCGATCGGTCCGAGCGCGGGCTTCGATCCCGGCGACCGACTGTTCGACAACCCAGCGACGAACGGTCTCGCCGAGGCGTGGCGTTTCTTCAAGGCGTCGGACTTCGGTCCGTTCATGCTCCCCGGCTGCACGGCGGCCGGGTCGTGGATCGGAGTGGAGTGCCTCGAGCGCATCCTTGCCGCAGTGCCGCCGACCGAATGGGAGGGCACGTGCGACTGCCTGACTCTCCGCGTCCGCGGCTACTGGCCGGACGTGACCCGCGAGAACCTGATCCTCTCGCCGATCATCAAGTACCCGTGGCGGATCAAGAAGCGGCCCTTCAAGCTCCCGCCGCCGCCACCGGAACCGAAGCCGCGCCCTTCGCCAGGACCGGACCCGTTCTTCGAGGTCGAGCTCGTCTACCGCACGGCTCGCATCGACGGGATCTCCGCGGACGTGATCTCCGCACGCGCTGAGCCCGGCGGCCGGCTCCTCGTGACGCAGCGCGAGCGATTCGTGCGCCGACCGTCCCAGGCGTGCGGGCAGGAGGATGCGGCGAAGGACTCGCCGGCGCCCGCTTCGCGTTGGAGCGCGCTCGAGGTCGGCTTCGACGTCCCCCGCGACGCCGAGGTGCTTTCCGTGCGCGTCCTCGAGGCGAAGACCGCGAAGGTGGTCGCCGAAAAGAAGCGCGCCGCGGACGCGGCTCCGCCGCGGATCGTCGAGATGCAACTCGCGCCGTCGCCGAAGCCGGAAACGAAGCTCCGCGCGACGTGGCGGGTCGAAGACGACGGACCACCGCGAGGGATCACCTGCAACGTCGCGTGGAGTCCGGACGGCGGGCGCCGGTTCTTCCCGCTCGAGGTGCTCGTCCGCAGCGACTCCCGCGAGTTCGCCCTCGAGTTCGATCGGCGCGCGCTGAGTGACCAAGGCAAGCAGTGCATGGTGCGCGTGATCGCGACCGACGGCATCGACACCGCGTTCGCCGACTCGGAGAACGTACTGCTGCACTGACCGCGATCGAGATCTCGCCGCTCACGGCCCGAAGACGACGAGCTCCGACTGGTGGCACTGGCCGAGCTCGAACGCCTGGAAGTAGATCGTCATCCCGGCGTAGGCGGGCGGGATCGCGAGCGTGAGGCTCGCGCGGCCGTTCGCGTCGACGGAAACCGGCGCGATCACGGGCAGGTCGGTGATGCCGATCAGCGCGTCGGGGCACGGGCCCGCGGGGAGCGTGCCGTTCACGAACCCGGCGAGGAACAGGACCGATCCGCCGGGCGCCGCGTTCGACACGTCGAGCTTCGCGACCGACGGCGCGGTGCCGCCGCGGCGACGCAGGTGCAGTTCGCGGTCGCCGAACCACTCGAGGTAGGTC
>CAZOLL010000616.1:0-2706 GCA_964580365.1 uncultured Phycisphaeraceae bacterium | reverse complement strand
TGGCCGCGATCGAGTCGATTCCCATCCGCGCCGTGATCGGGAAGTGCCTGATGGATCACTGCGACGACGCGCCGGCCGCGCTGCGCGAAGAGCGCGGCGCCGCGCTCTTCGCGTCTCTCGAACTCGCGAAGAAGTGGCCCCCATCGGCGGCGAAGCGCGGCGCGCGAGTCTCCGCGTGCCTTGCGCCGCGGTTCGCGGTCTCGTGCAGCGATGCGCTCCTGCGCGACGTCGCCAGCGCCGCGTCCGAGCACTCGCTCCTTGTCCACACCCACGGCGCGGAACAACGTGCGGAAGTCGATCTCGTGCGCGCGCGCGCGGGCTGCGGCAACCTTCGTGCGCTCGATCGCGTCGGTCTGCTCCGCAAGAACCTGCGCATCGCCCACGTCGTCCATCCGGATCCGGGCGAGCCGGAGCTGCTCGCCGAGCGCGGCGCCCACGTGCTCCATTGCCCGTCGTCGAACCTGAAGCTCGGGTCCGGCATCGCCCCCATCCAGCGCTACCTCGATCTCGGCGTGCCGGTCTCGATCGGCGCGGACGGCGCGCCGTGCAACAACAACCTCGATCAACTGCGGGAAATGCGGCTCGCGGCTCTCCTGCAGAAAGCCGTCGCCGGGCCGACCGCGCTACCGGCCAAGGTTGCGCTCACGCTCTCCACGCGCGGCGGCGCCGCGGCGCTCGGCCTCGAGGATTCGATCGGCAGCATCGAGCCGGGCAAGCGCGCCGACCTCGTCGAGTTCGCGCTCGACGGCTGGCACGTCGAGCCCGGCGGAGACGTGGCGTCGCGGCTGGTCTACGCCGCCGATCGATCGGACATCGTCCGAGTCTGGTCCGACGGCGAAGTCGTGTTCGAGCGCGGCAAGCCGACGTGGTGCGACCCGGCCGAGGTCGTCGCGAAGGCGCGAACCGAGCGAGATCGGTTGTTCTCGCGCGCCGGCCTGGCGCGCTGACTCAGCGCAAGAGGTCGATCAGCTGCTCGACGCGCGCGATCGGGTTCCACTCGAGCGCGCCGGCTGCCCGCTCCGTCGACGCGGGCAACGCCGCGTGCGACAGCCCGGCCGCCTCGATCTCGCGCAGACGGTCGCCGGGTCGCCGCACGGGCCGCACTTCGCCCGCCAGCCCGACCTCGCCGAACACCGCGCACGACCGCACCACCGGCCGATCGCGGAACGACGAGAGGATCGCGAGGCAGACCGCGAGATCGGCGCCCGGGTCGGAGATCTCGAAGCCGCCCGCCACGTTCACGTGCAGGTCTTGATCGGCGAGCGGCACGCCGGCCCGGCGCGTCAGCACCGCCTGGAGCATCTGCGCGCGCGCGGGGTCGAAGCCGCTGGTCTTCGCGCGCGCCGCGCCGCCGGTGGCCGGCGACGTCAGCGCCTGGATCTCGACGAGGAAGACGCGAGAGCCTTCGAGCGTCGCCGCGACCACGGTTCCCGGCAGTCCCTGCGCCGCGCCGAGGAACACGCGCTCCGGGCGATCGACGGCCGCGAGTCCGCGCTCCCCCATCGCCAGCACCGCGATCTCGCCGGTCGGTCCGTGGCGGTTCTTCGCGGCGCGCAGCATCGCGTAGCCCGAGTCGCGTTCGACCTCGAACGTCAGCACCGCGTCGACGAGGTGCTCGAGGACGCGTGGCCCCGCGACGCTGCCGTCCTTCGTGACGTGACCGATGAGGATCACCGGGACGCCCGACCGCCGCGCGGCCGCGACGAGGTCCGCCGCGCACTCGCGCACCTGCGCGACCGAGCCCGCCGCCGAGACCAGCGCATCTTTGCGCAGCGTTTGGATCGAATCGACGACGACGAGGTCCGGCGCGGAATCCTTCGAGTCGAGCATGAGGTCGAGCACGCGCTCGAGACGGTCTTCCGCGAACACGAGCAGTCGATCGCGCGCGCCCTCCGGGAGCGCGAGCCGCTCGGCGCGCAGCGCGACCTGGCCCGCGGACTCCTCGGCCGAAACGTAGAGCGGGCTCATCCCGCCGGCGGCGCGGTAGGCCGCGAGCGTCAGGCAGAGCGTCGACTTCCCGATGCCGGGCTCGCCCGCAATCAACACGACCGAGCCGGGCACGAGCCCGCCGCCCAGGACGCGGTCGACCTCGTCGATGCCCGTCCCGAGGCGCGCGCAATCGAGCGGCTTCACCGACGCGAGTGGCGCGGGCTCGGTCGGGATCGACCCGCCAAGCGAGCGGCGCGCGTCAGACGGGCGCGCGGCGGACTCGAGCTCCTCGACCAGTGAATTCCACGTCCCGCAGTCGTCGCACTTGCCGGCCCACCGCGGATGCTCGGCGCCGCATTCCTGGCAGACGAAGCGACTGCGCGAGCGCCGCGTCATCCGGAGTAGTCGAACACGTAGGCGAGCCGGCGCTTGTTCACGATGACGTACGGCGTGCGCTTCAGCAGCGCGAACTCGCGCGGCCGCTTGCCGGAGAGCCCCTCGATGGTCGGTTCGTGGACGATCAGGAAGTCCTGGTCGCCGAGATCGGAGCGCGTGTACGCCTTCTTCCGCATCTTCCCGGACACCTCGAGCGGCAACCGGCCGCCGAAATAGAGGTTCACGAGCGCGAGGTCATCGTCGATGTCGGACATCCGCCGCATCACGTCGTCCCCGGCGGATTCGAGCAGCTCGTGCGCGAGCAGCACCTCGTCGACGCTGACCATCGCGCGCGAAGTCACGATGCGGTCGCCCTGGTGGACGCCGACGAGTGTCGCGTCC
>CAZOLL010000615.1:0-2713 GCA_964580365.1 uncultured Phycisphaeraceae bacterium | reverse complement strand
CGCGAAGGAGCGGCCTGCCGCGATTGCGCCGACGCCAGCGGCGAAGAGCGCCCCGCCTGCGGAAGCGCCGGCTAGCGCCGACGTGCGTCGCAGACGGCACCGGACTCTCGGGCTCGACGACTTCCGGGCGATCGTCGCCGGCCTCGGCATCACGTTCTCGACGAACGAGGCGGTCGAGGCGTACGGCCGCTCCATGCCGAACGCGTCGCAGTGCTCGCGCGTGACCGCGACGCGGCGACTCCTGGCCGATCTCGTCGCCGAGGGCGCGCTGCAGGTCGAGCGCGTCGGCGCACCTCGGCAGCCGGCGATCTGGCGCCGCGGCAAGACGATGGCGAAGGCCGCGAAGGCGGTGCCCGCCAGCGCGCGGGCGAGCGAACCCGGCGCGGTCTCCCCCTCGCTCGCCGCGAAGAAGCGCCGCCTGCTCGCGATGCGGAACGGCTCCGGCAAGGCGCCGAAGGTCGACGGCCGCCTGAAGGACGACTGCGGGCCGGACTTCTCGGGGCTCGATGACGACGACGCGCGCGAGCGCGAGGACCGCGAGGCCGACCGCTTCGCGGGCGCCGGCATCGGCGACGGCGACTGAACGACAGCGGGGCCGCCGGGAGTTCTACGCTCCGGCGACCCCATCGCGCGTCGACCCCCTGGGACCAGGTTGGGACGGATCGGCCGCGCGTTCCCGGCGATCCTGCCGGACGGCGCCGTGGCTGTCGAGGTTGACGGGGCGCGACATCGACGATCCCTTCGGCTGCATTCCCGAGATCACGAAGGAGATCCCGCATGGTCGAGTTCGCGAACGTCCTGATCGACACCAAGCGCACCGCCGAGGGCAAGTGGGTGCGGTGGATCGACGGCGTCGAGCTGAAGATCGCGTCGCTCCGGCAGAAGCCGTACCTCGACGAGCGCCGCGCGCTCCTGAAGCCGCACGTCCGCGCGGTGCGGGACGAGAAGATCGACGGCGACGAGCTCGTGATCGTGTTCGCGCCCGCGATCGCGCGCCACGTCCTGAAGGACTGGAAGGGCCTCGAGGAAGGCGGCAAGCCGCTGCCGTACTCGGTCGAGAAGGCAGCGGAGCTGCTGGCGCACCCGGCAGCGCCGCACCTGCGGGAGTTCGTGCTGCGGATCGCGGGCGACGACGACCAGTACATCGCGAACCGTGGAGACGCCCTGGGAAACTGACGGCGGCGCTCGACTGGGACCTGCGGGCCGGGTCCAAAGCCGCGCGCCGCGCCGCCGAAGCAGCGAAACGAGCGGGTCGACCGTCGCATCTCGACGAGCTCGGCCCGCGTCCCGACGTCTTCCCCGACGTCGCGTGGGTGTTCGAGGCGTTCAGCGTCTTGGCCCGCACCCGCAAGGTCGACGGCATGACGGGACCGCAGCCGATCGGCGTGCTCGAGATCGACGCCTACGCGCGGCTGCGCGGGCTCGACGGCGACGACGCCGAAGAACTGCTCGAGCTGGTGCTGGCGCTGGACGCGCAGTACCTCGAGCGCGTCGCGGAGTCCCGCGAGAAGTCGCGCGAGCAGCGAGCCGCTACCGACCGCGACGCCGAAGCGTGAACCAGATCGCGACCAACAGCAGCAGCACGACGACACCGGCGACGTAGACGTTCATGCGCGACGATCCCCCGCAGCGCGGGGATCGCAGCAGGTGGGACGCGTGCAGCAAGGGAACGGTTCGCGAACGAACGAGGGGCGAGCGGGTCGGGGCCGATTACACGGTTCGATCGGGAATCTGTGGGGAGACGTAGCCTCCGAACCACTTTGACGCACATTCGTGGGCCGCAGCATTGATGATCTTGCAGTCCTTCACCCAGGTGTCCGCGGAGATCGGGTTGACGGGGCCGCCGTGCGCGTCGGCCAGCATGTTGTCGATGATCCCGAAACACGTGATGAGGTCTTCCAGGAGATCGGGCGGCGCGGCCTCCAGCTTCACCCGCAGCATCTCGGCCGACGGGCGATCCGCGAAAATCAACGGAGGGATGACCCTGGGGCCTGAGGCATAGGCTCTCACGTAGGTCTCGCACTGGATCATCAGTCTGTCGAGCGCAATGCAGTAGGTCCGCACGTTCCGCCGAGCAGCGCGCGAACGGAGCCACATGCGACCCACGAAGATCAACAACGCGATCGTGAGTCCGACGACGATGGGAGCGAGGACGTGCGACCACCAGTCGAATTGCGGAGCCGCGACCGCAGCCGGCAGGCTCGCCGGCGCCGACCCCGTCTCGCTCACATCGCCCCCATCGCCGCGCCTTGCGCGACGCGAATCTGCTCGAGCCGTTTCGGCCCGATGCCCGGCACGGAGCGCAGCTGCTCAGCCGTCAGGTGGAAGACGTCGGCGGGCGTCCGGCAGCCGCGGGCCCAAAGCGACTCCACCATCGAGTCGCTGATGCCGGTGATCGCGTTGATCTCATCCTTCAGGAGATCGACGACCGCGGTTGCGAGCGGCGCGAGCGACGCATCGGCGGCGACGCGCGCTGACCACCTGGCGACCTTCTCGTCGGGAGAGCCGGGGCCCTCCACGCACTCTCGAAACGCGATGAGGCGCGGAATCCACTCGCCACCGTCCTCCGGAATCGCGCCGAACTCGGACGCCATCGTCGAAGTCGGGAGACCGTCGAGCATCCCGCGCTCGCCGAGGTCCAGCTCGAGCCGCGTGACCGGATGCCAACCCGCATCGTTCCGGAATTCTTCGGGCGTCTGCGGCGGCCGCTCCG
>CAZOLL010000614.1:0-2721 GCA_964580365.1 uncultured Phycisphaeraceae bacterium | reverse complement strand
CGTCGTGAACCTCGCGGATCGCGACGTGCAGGTTCTTGCGAGCGAGCGGTGCGATGAAGCGGCGCGCGGCCGCGACGTCGAGCCGCGAGACGATGTCGTCGCACGTCGCGCGCGTGGCCGTCGCGGTGAGCGCGACGGTCGGCGGGCGGCCGAGGCGCTCGCGGATGCGGCCGACGCGGCCGTACTCGGGGCGGAAATCGTGCCCCCACGCGCTGATGCAATGCGCTTCGTCGACGACGAGGCGCGCGATCTTTCGCCCGGCGATCGCTCGCGTGAACTCGTCACTGCGGAAGCGCTCGGGCACGACGTAGACGAGGCGGAACTCGCCCGCGGCGATCCGCGCGAGTCGTCGCGAACGCTCGGCGCGGTCGAGCGACGAGTTCACGAACGTCGCGTCGACGCCTTTCGCGACGAGCTTCTCCACCTGGTCCTGCATCAACGCGATCAGCGGCGAGAGCACGATCGTGAGCCCGTCGTCGAGCAGCGCGGGCACCTGGAAGCAGATCGACTTGCCGGAGCCGGTCGGCCACACCACCAGCGCGTCGCCGCCGGCGAGGAGGTGCGCGATGACGTCCGCCTGCGCGGACGTGAAGTCCCGGTGTCCGAACGTGCCGCGCAGCACGGTGCGCGCGTCGTCGACGGTGGACTTGGGCGTCGAGTCTTTCTCCGACATCGACGCAAAGGTACTCGACCGGGGTGCGCAGGTTATCTTCGCTCGCGATGTCGCGCGCCCGCCGCCGCTCGCTGCCCGTCGTCCTCGCGCCCGACGCGCCGCCGTCGTGGCCGGACCCGACGAGTTTCGACGCGCGCGGCCTGATCGCGATCGGCGGTGATCTTTCCGTTCCGCGCCTGCTGTCCGCCTACGAGCGCGGCCTGTTCCCCTGCTACTCGGCCGACGAGCCGCCTGCGTGGTGGTGCCCCGACCCGCGCGCGGTCCTCCCGCTCGAATCGCTGCACGTCGCCCGGCGGCTCGCGCGCACGCTGGCGTCGCGGCGCTTCCGCGTGACGTTCGATCGCGCGTTCGTCGAGGTCATGCGCGGTTGCGACGAGAACCGGCCCGACGGTCAGTGGATCCATCGCGAGATGATCGACGCGTACTCCGAGCTGCACGCGCGCGGCGTCGCGCACTCGTTCGAGGTGTGGGACGGAGAGCGGCTCGCGGGCGGGTTGTACGGCGTGGCGATCGGCGGACTGTTCGCCGCGGAGAGCATGTTCCACCGCGTGACCGACGCGTCGAAGGTGGCGCTCGTCACCGCGGTGCGCGCGACCGCGAGCTGCGGCACCCGGCTGTTCGACGTGCAGTTCCTCACGCCCCACCTCGCACGCTTCGGCGTCGTCGAGTGGCCGCGCGAGCGCTACCTCGAGGAGCTCGCCGCGGCGACCCGATCGACCGCGGACTTCACCGCGCTCGGGACCTCGCCGAGAATCGACTCCTGAAAGCGTCGCCCGCCGTCCGATGACGGAGCGGGATGATCGACCTCGACGCGATCGTGAACGCTTCGTTCGACCTCGCGCCGCTGCCGGCGACGGTGCAGCGCTTGGCCGAGGTGCTCCGCGACCCGGAGATCGACCTGCGTCGCGTCGCCGATGTCGTCGCGCTCGACGAAGCATTGACCGGCCGCGTGCTGCGCACGGCGAACTCCGCGCTGTACGCCGGCCATCTGCCGTGCACGACGATCCGCGGGGCGATCGTGCGACTCGGCAGCGGCGTGACGCTGTCCTTTGCGATCGGCGCGGGTGTCAAGGGGCCGATGCTGCGGCCCGTGCCCGAGTACGGTCTCGTCGAAGGCGCACTTTGGCGTCACTCGGTGGCTGCCGCGCTCGCGGCGACGCTGATCCGCACGCGCGTTCGCTGCGTGAACGTCCCGGACGAGGTCTACTCGGCGGCGCTCCTGCACGACATCGGAAAGCTCGTGCTCGCCCGCTACCTCTCGCCCGAGGCGCGCCAGCCTCTGGTCGACGCGCGACGGCGCGGTGACCTCTCGCAGATCGAGGCGGAGACGCTCGTGCTCGGCGTGCACCATGGCGAGCTCGGCGAGGTGATCTGCCGGCGCTGGCGCCTGCCGGCGACGATCTCGCTGCCGATCCGGTACTCACACCAGGTCGACGACGCGCGCGCGCTGATGTCGGGCATCCCGGACGCGACGGTCGTCGGCGTCGTTTGCGACGTCGTCGCGCTGGCCGATGCGATCGCGTGCGAGTCCTACCCCGCGGATTGCGGCGAGGAGCCGGGCGGAGTGTTCGACCCGGCGGTGGCCGCGCGGCTCGGCCTGGTGCGCGACGACTTCGAAGCGCTCGTGGTCGCGACGCGCGACAAGTTCGAGGAGACGCTCGCGCTGTACGGCTGATCGGTCAGTGCGCGTTCGCGCGCGCGCCGACGCGGTCGATGAAGGTCTTGAGGCGCGCGGCGTACTCTTCCGGCGAGTCGAGCCATACGTGGCCGTGGTCCGAGCCCGGGCGGATCCAGATCTCCTTCACGCCTTCTTGCGACGTGAGCGCACGGTACAGCTCCTGCGCGCCTTCCGGCGGCGTGCGGGTGTCGTCGCCGCCGCCGATCACGAGCGTGGGCAGCGTGGGCGCGAGACGCGCCACCGCTTCGCCGGGACGGATGCTCGCGAAGCGCGTGCGCGTGATCGCCTCCACCGAGAGCAACGTCAGCGCACGCCACGGATGCGGCATTTCCATCCGCTCGGCGAGGAACGCGTTCGCCGTGTCGGCGAG
>CAZOLL010000613.1:0-2722 GCA_964580365.1 uncultured Phycisphaeraceae bacterium | reverse complement strand
CGAGCGGATCGAAGCGGACCGCCACTACGTGGTCCGCGCCGACGGCCGGATCGAGGCGCTCGCACCGAAGAAGTGACTGCGCGCCGCGCGCTCAGGTCAAGAGCTTCTGCCGCACCTTTTCGAGCTGCACCTTCAGCTTCGACATCACGTTCGAGTGGATCTGGCAGACGCGCGACTCGGTGAGGCTGAGGATGTCGCCGATCTCACGCATGGTGAGACCCTCGTAGTAGTACATGATCACGATGAGCTTCTCCTTGCGGGAGAGCGTGCGCGTGATCGCGTGCAGAATGTCCTTCTGATTGAGGTTCTCGACCGGGTCGGCGGCCGACTTGTCCTCGATGACCTCGATCTTGCGCAGCGAGTCCTCGTCGTCGCGCTCCTCCCACTTCTCGCTCAGCGAGTAGATCGTGCGCGCGGACGAGGCTTCCTTCATGTCGCCGAACTCGTCGAGCGACACGCCGAGCTTTTTCGCCATCTCGAATGCGGTCGGGCTGCGGCCGAGCTCGACCTCGAGTTGCTGCTCGGCGCGAGAGATCTGGTGCGCCTTCAGTCGGACGAGACGCGGCACCCAGTCCTGGGAGCGGAGCTCGTCGAGGATCGATCCGCGGATGCGCGTGGTGCAGTAGGTCTTGAACTTGATCCCGCGGTCCAGGTCGAAGCCGTCGATCGCGTCCATCAGACCGAAGATGCCGGCGCTGTGGAGGTCGTCGAGCTCGATGCTCTTCGGCAGGCTCATCAGGAGCCGCTCGGAGATGTAGCGGACGAGGGGGAGGTAGCGCTCGATCAGCTGGTTGCGGAGGATCTGATCTCCGGTGCGCTTGTACCCGCGCCAGACGTCGTCGACCTCGCTGGGCGCGGCGGTCGCAGCAGGCGTCGCAGCGTTCGTCGGCGCGGACGGCGCGGTGCGAGTCAGAGTGGCGGAGTGGGGGGTGCTGCGAAGTTCCCGAGTCATGCGGCGCTCCCGATCTGCGCTGCCGACCACGAGGTCTGTGCTCGCGATTCGGCGGCAACTGGCTGCCATCCCGCCTCGACCGCGGCGGATTAGGCCCTGAAGTTTTGCGTCCTTCCCTTTCGGGAAGTTTGCCCTTGGACACCTTCCGCGAGCCCCACGGGGACCCTCGGAGCGGCGGGGAATCTATCCGGCCCTCAGGGGGAGGCAAGTCAAAAAATACAATCTATACAAATAATCCGCAGAACGCTTTCCCCGTGCTTTCCACGGCGATTCCCAGCATTCCTCACATTCGGCCGGGTCGAAAAACGCGAAAGGCCGCGACCTCCAGCGGAGGCCGCGGCCTTTCGCCGCTCGACCGGATGTGTTCGCGTCAGCTCTTCGCGCCGACCGCGCGTCCGCTCTGGAAGTAGGCGCCCGCGAACTCGAAGAACTGCTCCTCGAGGAACTGTCGCAGCGACTCGAAGGATTCGTCGGAACCGCTCAAGTTGACGACGGCGCTGTCGATGTCGCGATTCCTCACCGTCTTCTTGCACCGCACGTGGATGCGGTCGTGATCTTCCACCGCGTCCGGCGAGACCGGGGCGGGGGACGGGTCGATCAGGAAGGTGATCCGGGAGAAGTACTTCTCGACGTGGCTCGAGGCGCCGAGGACGAGATCGTCGTTGAAGACCTCGATCTTGTACTTCCCCTCGAAGAAGGACTTGTTGCGACGGAAGACCGGCAGCTCGGCCGTGAACTTGTCGATGTACTCGGTGATGATCCGCTCGACCTTCTCGCGGCGATCGATCCGGTGCTCGATGCGCGTCACTCGCGCCAGCTCGGCGACCGCGTTCGCTTCACGCTGCTGCTTCGATTCCTGATCCTTTTCTTCACGGATCCGGCGCAGGCGTTCCTGGAAGTCAGTGACCATCTCGCACTCCGAGTCGATACGCATTCGCGTCGGGACGACACGCTCGTGCTCGTTTCTAGTTCTGGGGGCAATATAACGCCACCCCTCTTCGGTGCCGGGGAAAAATGGAAATCGCCCTGGGCCGTTCCGCGCGCGCAGAACGCGTCTGTCAGGCGTTTCTAGTGATCCTCGCGCGTCGCGTCGTGCGCGCCGCCGGACTCGGCGAGAACGAGCGCGGCGCGCGCCGCGTCGAGCGCGACCACGATGCGCGCGAGGGCATGGGTGCCGCGGAATCGCGGAAGAGCGGTCGATAGCTCTTCGATTTCCTCCTCCGTGCGGCGGGCGCTCTTCACGCGCTCGAGCAGCGCGGTCGCCGCGGAGTCCGCCGAAGCCTCGATCTCGCGCGCGAGGGCGACCCCCGCTTGAGTCCTGTTCGGCGCGGCCGAGATCGAAGCGCCGAGAGCCTCGAGCGCTGCGGAGAAGTCCCCGGCCGCGGCGAGCGCGCGCACGTTCGAGCCGACGTCCGGGTCTTGCGGCGCGCCCAAAGCTGCTTCGCCGAGGATCCGCTCCCGGTGACCGGCGAGCTCGGCCTCGAACGGACCGCCCGTGAACGGCCGGAGGATGTCGTCGACGGCCGCGCCAAGGTCCGACGCGGAAAGCGTGCCCGAGGACGTGCCGAGCGAAAGCAGCCGCGCCACCGCGCGGTCACGAGCCTCGATCGCGACGTCGATCCGGGCGATTGCGAGCTCCGCCCTCGCGTTCGAGCGGCGGTCCTGCGCGGTCTCCCGAAGCTGCTTCCAGGCGTCGCGCGCTGCGGCGGTCTCGCCGCGCGCCTCGAGCGCGGCGGCTGCTTCGGCCGCGGCACGCTCCGCCTCGGGGAC
>CAZOLL010000612.1:0-2728 GCA_964580365.1 uncultured Phycisphaeraceae bacterium | reverse complement strand
ACATCGCGCAGATGACGGCCAAGGGCGACTTCGCGCGCGTGGCGCTGGGCATCGTCCCGGTCCACGAGCTCGGCATCGAAGCGTCGGGCCGCGTGTTCTTCACGATGAAGCTCGTGAAGGGGATCACGCTCGCGCAGGTGTTCGAGTCGCTCGAGGCGGGCGACCCGGAGTGGAATCGGACCCGCGCGCTCTCGGTGGTCCTGCGCGTCTGCGAGGCGATGGCGTTCGCGCACGACAAGGGCGTGATCCACCGCGACCTGAAGCCCGCCAACGTGATGGTCGGCAAGTTCGGCGAGACCTACGTCATGGACTGGGGCCTCGCGCGAGTGCTCGGGCACGATGACGCGAAGGACATCCGCATCTGCCCCGACGCCGGCGAGAGCGTGCGGACCGAGCGGCGCGCGGAGAAGGGCGCCGTGCCGGAATCTCCCGTGTACACGATG
The DNA here is from genome assembly GCA_964580365.1 of uncultured Phycisphaeraceae bacterium. Taxonomy (GTDB): domain Bacteria; phylum Planctomycetota; class B15-G4; order B15-G4; family JADJEK01; genus CAZBOK01. The sequence goes on along the minus strand of CAZOLL010000612.1, from coordinate 2,285 downwards.
GACGGCGACGTGGTCGGCACGCCGGCCTACATGCCGCCCGAGCAGGCAAACGGCGACCTCGAGCGCGTGGGTCCGGCGAGCGACGTCTACGCGGTCGGCGCGATCCTCTACCACCTGCTGACGGGTCGAGTGCCGTACGTCGCCCCGGGCGAGCACCCGCCCGGTCGCGTGATCGTCGAAAAGGTGCGTCACGCGCCGCCGGCGCCGCTGCATTCGTTCGCGAAGGACGTCCCCGCCGAGCTCGAAGCGATCTGCGAGAAGGCGATGGCGCGGAAGATCGAGGACCGGTACGCGACGATGGTCGACCTCGCGCGCGACCTGCGCGCGTTCCTCGAGCATCGCGTCGTCGCCGCGTACGAAGCCGGCGCGTGGGCCGAAACGAAGAAGTGGGTCGCGCGGAACAAGGGGCTCGCGGCGGCGGCGGCGGTCTCCGTGCTGGCTCTCGCCGGCGTCGGCGTCGTGCAGTCGCTGCGCCGGGCGGAGGTCGCGGAGCGAAACGTCGCGCTCGGCGAAGCGAACGCGGAGATCACGACGCAGAAGAACGTCGCGGTCGCGCGCAAGGCCGAGTTCGACCAGTTGGCGGGCGTGGTGCTGCTCGACGACGCGACGAAGGCGGAAGCGTCGCTCTGCCCCGCGTGGCCCGAAAAGATTCCGGCGATGGAGCATTGGCTCGCGGAAGACGCGCGAAAGCTCGCGGACCTGAAGCCGACGGTGGCGAAGACGCTCTCCGATCTCGAGGAACGCGCGCTTCCGTGGACGGACGTCGAGCGCGAGAGCGACCGCGCGACGCACCCGGATTTCGCGAAGCATGCACCACTGGAGACGAAGCTCGCGTCCTTGCGCCGCGCTCAGTCGATTCGCGCCGGGACCGCACGGCCCGAAGCGGCGACGCTGCCGGCCGAACTCGCCGCGAAGTCGGCGGAGGCGCTGCGCGCCTTCGCGTGGCCGCGCGTCGTGCTGGACGAACGGGAGCGGATCTACGGCGAGGAGTCGATGGCTCTCGCAGCGGCAGAAGCGGCGGTGGCGAAGATCGAAGCCGGCGATGCATCGCACGACTTGGCCGACGCGCTCGACACGCTGGCGATCGCGCAGTTCTCGAACGGGTTGGATGCGGACGCGCGGACCACGCAGTCGCGGGCGATCGAGGAGGCGCCGGATCCGCAGAAGCCGCGGTACGAGGAACGCCGCCGCACTCTCGACGCCGCGATCGCATTGGCGCCGAGGTATCTCGCCGAGACCGAAGCGGCGCTCGCGAGTCTCGATGCCGCGTTGAGCACGCGCCGGACGTGGCGCTTCGAGAAGGAGGAGGATCGCTTCCTGCACGACACGCTGGCGAAGCTCTCGATCGACGTCGCGGCGTTCGAGTCGGGAGCGAAGACGGGCGTCCTGCAGCGCCTGGCGTGGGCGAAGCAGATCGGCGACCTCACGCTGCACCATCCGAACGCGCGCGTGACGTGGGACGACGCGCGCGCGGCGCTCGCGAAGGCGGACGGCGTCGTCGCATCGACGCTCTATCGGGAATCGCCGATCGACTTGAAGCCGCAGACGGGCCTCGTGCCGATCGGGATGAATCCGAAGACGCTGTTGTGGGAGTTCTACGAACTGCGCTCGGCGTGCGACCTCGAGGCGGGCGAGGACCCGGCGAAGTTGCAGATCCCGGAGTTCGAGGACGACGGCTCGATCGCGACGAAGGACGGGACGGGGATCGTGTTCGTGCTGATCCCGGGCGGGACGTTCTGGCAGGGCGCGCAGAAGGAGGACGAAGACGCTCCGAGTTTCGATCCAAGGGCGCAGCCCGACGAGGCAACGCAAGAGCTGACTCTGCCGCCGTACTTCCTGGCGCGGCACGAGATGACGAGGGGACAGTGGAAGCGGATCACCGACGGCGGCACGCCAGCGATCGACCCGATCGGCGCGTTCTTCACCGGCGACACGATCGGAATGGGATGGACCCATCCGGTCGAGTCGGTGTCGTGGGAGGAATGCACCTCGAAGCTCGCACGCGTCGGACTCGCGGTGCCGACGGAGGCGCAATGGGAGCGGGGCGCTCGCGGCGGCACGTCGACTCCGTGGTGGACGGGCGATCAACCCAGCTCGCTGAGCGGCGCTGCGAACCTTCTGGATCAGAAGGCCGCGAGGCTCGTTCCGCAGTGGGGTCGGCAGGAGGGCGACTTCGACGACGACTTCGTCGGCCGGTCGCCGGTCGGCGGCTTCCGTGCAAACGCGTTCGGCCTGTTCGACGTGCACGGCAACGTGTGGGAATGGTGCGCGGACGCGTATGTCGG
>CAZOLL010000611.1:0-2741 GCA_964580365.1 uncultured Phycisphaeraceae bacterium | reverse complement strand
GGCCACGCCATCCGCGAGCGGGGGCGGGTCGTCCGGAGATTCCGCCGGCGGCGGCGCGAGCGCTTCGAGCACGCGTCGCAGCACGCGCGCGCGCTCGCCTTCGATCACCGACGACGCGAGCGCGAACGCGTCGTCCGCGAGCTGCTCGTCCGCGGACCAGTCGAGCAGCCTCGAGATCAGCTCGCCGCGCACGACCACGCGGCGTTCGTCGACTTCGAGCAGTGCGGACGCCGGGAGGATGTCGAGCACGCGGCGATCGGCCGCGAACAGCCGCGCGATCTCGCGCCGTGTGCGTGCCGGATCGCGCGCGTCGAGCGCCAGGAGCGCCGAGACGAACGCGTTCTCGCGCCGCTCCTCGAGCAGCGGCACGTCGCCCGCGGCGGCGCGCGCGGCGTCGTCGTCGAGGAGCGCGAGTTGCTCGGACAAGAGCGCTTCGCACCGGTCCGGCGCGCCGGAGCGGTACTCGAGCCAGGCCGCGTGTCGCAGACAGCGCGCGAGCGCCGCGCGGTCGCCGGCGCCGCGGAACCAGTCGAGCGCCTCGCCCAACTCCTTCCGCGCCTCGTCCGAACGGCCGGTGTTCGCCAGCACCTGGCCGCGCCAGTCCGAGATGGTCGCCCGCGTCCCGGCGTCGCAGAACTCGCCCCACGCGCGCGCGCGATCGAGCCAATGGATCGCGCTGCCCGGGTCCGCGATCGCCGAAGCGGCAAGGCCCTCGTCGACGAGCGCGAGCGCGACCCCCGCCGCCTCCTCCACGCTCGGGTCCGCCGCGCGCGGGTCGTCCACCGCCAGGACCAGCGCGCGAACGCGCGGCCGTTCGTCGGCGCGAAGCCGCGCCCAGCTCGCGGAGCGCGCGGCGGTCCCGTCGTCCTGCGCACCGAGCAGCGCCGGTGGCAAGAGCGCGAACGCGAGCGCGACGATCCCGAACCGGGCAGCCAGCATCGTCGCGCCCGCGTCGTCAGCCGCGCTTGCCGGCGAGCATCGCCTCGAGGCGCGACAGACCGAGCCGCATGTTGTCGAGCGGCGGGCCGAACGAGAAGCGCATGTACTTCGCGAACGGCGACGGCCCGCGCCGGTAGCGCCCGGGGTTCACGTCGAAGAACTCGCCCGGCACCGTCATCACCTTGCGCTCGAGCGCGCGGCGGAAGAACGACATCGGGTCGTCGAACGGCGGCTTCAACTTCTCGAGCGAGCCCCAGCAGTAGAACGTCCCGCGCGGCTCGTGCGCGAAGTGCACGCCCATCTTTTTCAGGCGCGCGACCATCTCGTTGCGCTTCTTCACGAACACGTCGCGCAATGCGGTCGTCTCTTGATCGGCCTGCGCGGGCTCGAGCGCAGCGAGGGCCGCGCGCTGCGCGATGCGGCTCGGACCGCCGTCGAGCGCCGACGCGGTGCGCGCCATGCTCTCGATCATCGCGCTCGGGCCGATCGCCCAACCGATGCGCCAACCCGGGTAGCGGAAGCTCTTCGTGAGCCCGTCGATCAGGATGATCGGGTCGTTCTCGACGTCTTCGACGAACTCCGCGGCCGACACCGGCCCTTTCCCCGGCTTGCCGTCCTTCGTGTAGATGAAGTGGCTGTAGAACTCGTCGAGCAGGAGCGTCACGCGCTTCTCGCGCGCGACGTCGACGAGCCCCTTCAGCTCCTTCCCATCGAGCAGCGCGCCGGTCGGGTTGCACGGGTTCGACACGACGAACGCGCCGAGCCCCTTGTCCTCGACCTCGTGCGCGAACCGCGCGGCCGGGATCGTGAAGCCGTCCTCCGCGCGCGCGCGCACCGGCACGGTGTGGAGCCGCGCGAGGTGGAGGTTCAGCATGTCTTCGTACGCCGTGTAGTCCGGGAGCTGGTACCCGACGTTGACGGCGCCGAGCGCGACCATCGCGCGCGACAGCGCGAGCCGTCCGCCCGACGCGACGCAGACGTTCGCCGCCGTGTACTTCGACTTTCTCGCGCGACCGTTCTTGCCGCCAGCCGAGTCGCGGTAGAGCCGGTTGTAGTAGTCCGCGATGCGCTGGCGCAGTTCGGGAGTGCCCTCGAGCGGGCCGTACGCGTGGTCGCCCGGCTGCAGGTCGACGTGAGAGATGCGCGGCGGCGCGCCTTCCATCGGCCCGACTTCGGGCTGGCCTTGGCCGAGGTTGCACCAATCGGGGTGGCCGTTCACGAAGCCGAGCTTCACGGCCTCGGCGACGACCCAGATCACGCCCATGTAGGGCACTTCGCGGAACGCGCCGCGTTCGACGACGGTTTCGGTCTTCATCGGATTCCTCGCGCGCTCGCGGAGACGAAGGAACCGGGGCGCACCATCCCGCGCGCGGAGTCGGAGAGCGCCGTGAATCGGTAGCGACGGTACAGGTCGCGCGCGTCCCGCGCGACCGGCGCTGGAGGCCCGGGCGGCAGGCGGACGATCGGGTAGTCCGAGCCCTCGGCGAGCCACGGGTCGATGAAGTTCCACGCCACGAGCCCGTCGTCGGAGCGCGCCTCGAGCAGGTACAGCGCGAGCGTGCCCAACCGCTGGTCGAGCCGAACCATGAAGTCGCCCGCGGCGATCGTGCGCGTCTCGCGCTGCGTCGTGGTCTCCAGCTCGGTCTCGTTGTGGCCTTGGAACGGCTCCGGCTTGTGCGCGAAGCGCGTCACGCGCTCGACTTCGACCTCGCCGGTGAACGGCGAAGCGAGCGTCTCGACCGCGATGCCGTGCGCGCGCAGCTTGTCGGCGACGACCTTCAGCTCTTTCGGCACGAAGTAGG
>CAZOLL010000610.1:2062-2745 GCA_964580365.1 uncultured Phycisphaeraceae bacterium | reverse complement strand
GCGTTGTCGATCAGCACGTCGAGGATCAGGCGCAAGTCGTCGGCCGATGTCGTGACGAACTCGACGGACTCTCCTCCGCGTCGACCGATCGTGCCCCCACGCTCTTCGACGACGGGCCGCGCTCGCGAGATCGCATCATCGATCGCCGCGTTCGCCTCGGTCGCGCCGGGCCCCTCTTCCTGTGCGTCGCCACGTGCGGCCGCCGCGACGCGATCGACGATCCTCCCGAGCCGCTCCGATTCGACCGACATCGTCCGCACGTAGTCCTCGCGCGCATCCGCCGGCACGCGCCCGGCGGCGAGCGACTCGCCGTACATGCGGAGCACGGTGAGCGGCGTGCGCAGCTCGTGCGTCACGCGGGCGATCAGCTCCTCGCGGGCGACGAGCAGCTCGTCGGCGCGTCGCTGCTGGCGGGCGACGGCCCACACGAAGAACACGATCATCGCCCCGTACAGGATCACCGCGGACCCGAGCCAGCTCTGCAGCCGCATCCCCCGCGTGACGGGCGTCGTGAACGGCACGCGAGCCGCGAACGGGCCGAGATCGATGTCCAGTTCGGGCGTGCGCACGCTTCCGGTGAGCACGCGCACGCCGGCTTCCGGCCCGGGCGCCGGCTGCACGAACGACGCATCCGCCGCGCCCAAGTCGACCGCGTCGTGCCGCGATGCATCGACGCCGAAACA
>CAZOLL010000610.1:0-2052 GCA_964580365.1 uncultured Phycisphaeraceae bacterium | reverse complement strand
ACAGCGTCCGACGACGCAGACAAGCGCCGATCGCGACGGATCGAGGCGCGCCGCCGCGGCGCGAATCCCCGCCACGGTGGAAGGCAGCGCGAGACGCGCCGCCAACCGCGCCCGCGCCGTATCGCCAGCGCCGACGTATCGCGCGGCGTCGCGCAGCAACACGAGTTCCTCGATGTCCGTTCCGCGACGAGCGACGTCGTCGAGCCACTCACTGAACCGGGAGTCCGAAGCGTCGGGTGCGGTCCGCACGCCGACCCACCGGCGGACGGGTTCGCTCAGGTTCGGCGCGTTCTCGGCTTCGGCGCGCGCTTTCGCGAGGATCCGGTCGGCAGCCCCGGCACGGCCCGCGTCGCGCAACGCGTCCGCGAGCTGCAGAGCCGCCGCCGCGCGCAATTCGGCCGGCTGGCTCGGAAGCAACAACGGTTCGAGCGCTTCCAGCGTCGCCACCGTGTCGTCCGCGGAAGCGGCGGCGATCAGATCGCCGCTCGCGAGGAATGCGCCGTCCGGCTCCTCGCGGATCTCCCAATCCGCCGTCGAGTCGAGGCGCACCCGCTTCGGCGATTTCTCGTCGGTGCTCGCGAGCGCGGCCGCCACCCGCGAGGCCTACTCGAGGACGAAGTCGCGAACCGCGCGGTCGCCGGCGGCTTCTTCACGCTCCCGGGCGAGCGTGCTCGCGGATTCCTTCAGCAGCAGGTAGTCGACCACCATCGGAGTCGACACGAGCGGCACGAGCCCCCAGACGAGGATCCTCTTCCGTCTCACGCCCGGGATTCTGACGAATCCCGGCCCTTCGATGTCATCCGGTTGTCACCGGACCGTCGTCGTCCCCACGAACCGACGCAGGTCCACCGCAAGAGCGGCGGCGCTCGCGTAGCGCTTCTCGCGATCGCTCGAGAGCGCCTTGCGCAGGATCCGTTCCAGCTCGCCCTTCAACTCCACCTTCAATTCGCCGGCGAGCGGCGGGCACGCTTCGCGGATGACGCGGGTCGCCTCGTTCACGGGGCTGCGGCGCACGTCGTACGGCAGGCGGCCGACGAGCAGCTCGTACAGGACCACCGCGAGCGAGTAGACGTCCGAGCGCGCGTCGAGCCGCGACGGCTCCGCGGCGCACTGCTCGGGCGACATGTACTGAACGGTGCCGATCAGCTGGCCCGCCTCCTCGACGTCGAAGTGGTCGAACACGCGCGCGACGCCGAAGTCGATGACGCGCGGCTCGCCGTGCAGGTCGACGAGGATGTTCGACGGCTTCAGGTCGCGGTGAAGGACGCCGCGCCGGTGCGCGTGTTCGACCGCGTCGCAGACGCCGCAGAACAGATCGATGCGCGCGGAAACCGGCAGCTCGAGCGCGTCGGCGAAGTCCGTGATCGGCCGGCCGTGCTCGACGTGCTCCATGACGATGAACGGAACGGGACCGGCGCCGCCGTCGCCCGGCTCCGGGCGGTGCGTGCCGGCGTCGTACACCTGCGGAATGAACGGGTGGCGCAGCCGCGCGAGCGTCTCCGCCTCCGCCTCGAACCGCTCGCGCAGCGCGCGCGACGCGAGGCCGAGGCGCATCACCTTCAGCGCGACGGTGCGCCGCGGGCGCTCCTGCTCGGCCGCGTAGATCGAAGCCATCGCGCCCTCGCCGATGCGCGCGCGCACGCGATATCCGCCGATGAAGCGCGGCATCGCGAAGGTGACGAGGTCGTGCTCCGCGACGAGCGCCCGCTCGTCGACGTCGTGGAACTCCGCGGACGCAAGGCGCAGCGTCGCCGCATCGTTCGTGATTCTCGAGTTGGAGGAGTCCATTCTTCTTCTTCGTGTCCGCGATCGGCGCGCGCGTCTTCAACGATTCCGCACGCGCCTTGTTGGACGCGCCGAAAACGAAAGTCCTGCGCGAAAAGTTCCGTTGAGTTGGATGCCTCGGATGAGGCGGGATGCCTGGGATGAGGCGTGCGACTCGCGGGATGATCGGGAACGCGCGCGATCTCGAAGAAGGATCCGCGAAGAGAACGGGAAGCGCGAGGTCGACGCGGCGGCGGGGGTCCGGGGGTCTCTTGCTCTGCGGTCCTC
>CAZOLL010000609.1:0-2751 GCA_964580365.1 uncultured Phycisphaeraceae bacterium | reverse complement strand
GTCGGCAAGCGGCTGCTGGGTGCGCTGGGCGCGGACGTCGTCACGGCCGACTCCGGCCCCGCGGCGATCGGGAAGCTCGACGAACGCACGTTCGACATCGTGTTGCTCGACTGCCAGATGCCCGGGATGGACGGGTACGAAGTCGCGCGCATCGTCCGGGCGCGACACGGCTCCGTGAAGGACGTGCCGATCGTCGCGCTCACCGCCGACGCACAGGCGGAGACGCGCCGCCGCTGCCTCGAAGCCGGCATGAACGAGCACGTCACGAAGCCGATCGTCCCGGAGCAGATCGTCCAGGTCTGCAAGCAGCTCGGGATCGGCGCCGTCCCCGTCGCGACCTGACGTCCGCATCGTGTAGCGTGCCGCGTTTTCGGTCCCGCACCGGAGCGCGAACATGGACTCGAACAAGAGCTCGCAGAAACCCGACTACAAGGACGCCGAGCTCACGCTCAAGCTCTACGAGCTGCGCCGCGAGCCCGTCATGCGCGAGTCGCGCACGACGATGACGTTCAAGTTCTTCCCGAAGAGCTGGGACGAGTTCATCGCCGTCACCAAGCCCGATCACCCGATGAACGCCGCCTTCCGCCAGATCTCCTCGTTCTGGGAGATGGTGTACGGCATGGCGCACCACGGCATCGCGCACCCCGAGTACCTGGTCGAGACGAACGCCGAAGGCCTGTTCCTGTTCGCGAAGGTGCAGCCGTACCTCGCCCGCTACCGTGAGGAGCTCGGCAACCCGTCTGCGTTCCACCACGCGGAGTGGGCCGCGACGCAGACCGAGGTCGGCCGCACGCGCCTCGAGTTCTTCAAGCGCCGCATCGCCGCGCTCCAGCGCTGATCGCGGCTCGACCGCACCGCGGCGTCCTCGCGCTCGAGGGGACGGCGGGATCCTGGGGGAGAACTCCACCTGTCGAGATTCGAGCGCGCGTGGCATCATGTCGCGCGCGCGCATCGATGCGCTGGAGAGACGCCGATGACCTTCCGCCTCGCCGCTCACAATTGGATGCGGCCCGAGCCCCTCGACGTCACGCTCGGGCGACTCGCGCGCCTCGGCTACGCGGGCATCGAGATCATGGGCGAGCCCGCGAAGTACGAGCCCAAGGAGACCCGCCGCGCTCTCGAGAAGCACAAGGTCCAGTGCTGGGGCTCCGTCTCGATCATGTTGAAGAGCCGCGACCTGATCCACGCGGACAAATACATCCGGCTCGGCTCGATCGAATACCTGAAGGACTGCCTGACGCTCACGAAGGAGCTCGGAGGTCAGGTGATGACCATCGTCCCGAGCGAGGTCGGGAAGATCATCGCGATGGCCGACCCCGAGACCGAGTGGGGTTGGGCCGTCGAAGGGATGAGCCGCGTCGCCGATCACGCACGCAAGGTCGGCATCCGGATCGGCATCGAGCCGCTCAATCGATTCGAAACCAACTTCCTGAACCGTCACGACCAGGCGCTCGCGCTCGCGAACGCGATCGGCGACGACGTCGGCGTCACGCTCGACGCGTTCCACATCAACATCGAGGAGGAGGACCCGCTCGCCGCGATCCGCACGATCGGCAAGCGCCTCGTCGACTTCCACATCGCCGACAACAACCGCCGGCCGCCGGGCGAGGGCACGTGGGACTGGCCGTCCCTGCTCGGCACGTTGAAGGAGGTCGGCTACCAGGGCTTCCTCACCACCGAGTTCGTGGTGCCGATGGACCGCACGCCGCTCGCGAAGAAGGCGGAGGCGGCCGGAACGACGGCGACGGCGGAAGAACTGAAGTTCATCCGAGACCACGGCTCCGACCTGATGAGCGACGCCGAGTACTCGAAGCACTTCGAGAACTGCATCGCGCACATCCGGAAGTCCGAACCGAAGTGAGCGCCGTGAGCGGCGCGCCGCCGACCGTCCTCCTGATCGGCACCCTCGACACCAAGGGTCGCGAGACCGCGTTCTTCGCCGGCGCGGTCCGCGCGCTCGGGTGCGACGTGCTCGTTCTCGACTCGGGGATCCTCGGCGAGGCGGACGGCATCGTCGCGGACTTCGATCGGCGCATCGTCGCGCGCGCGGCGGGGTTCGAGCTCGACGAGATCCGTGCGTCGGGAAGCCGCGGCAAGGCGGTGGAGCGCATGCTGGTCGGCGTGAGCAAGGTCGCGCTCGAACTGCACGCGGCCGGGCGCATCCACGGCGTCGCGTCTCTCGGCGGCGCGGAGGGCGGGGTGTTGGCCGCCGCCGCGATGCGCGCGCTGCCGGTCGGCGTGCCGAAGCTCCTGGTGACGCCGCTCGCGTCGGGACACCGCACCTTCGGCCCGTTCGTCGGGACGAAGGACGTGCTCGTGATGCACTCGGTGATCGACATCCTCGGCCTGCATCCGCTCGCGCGCGACGTTTTCGAGTCCGCCGCGGCAGCGATCGCGGGGATGGCGCGCGCGTTCGCGGCGCGATCGACGCGTGCGATCGAAGCCGCGCGGCCGGCGCGACCGGCGCGGCCGGCGATTGCCGCGACGATGCTCGGCAACACGACGAAGCCGCTCATGCGCGTCCGCGAGCGGCTCGACTCCGCCGGCTTCGATCTCGTGCTGTTCCACGCGAACGGCGCGGGCGGCGCCGCGATGGAAGAACGGATCGAGCAGGATCGCGGTGCGTTCTCTTGCGTGGTCGACTTCACGCTCTCCGAGATCGCGGCGGAGATCGCGGGCGGCTTCCACCGCCCCGCGTCGCCGCGCCTCGTCGCCGCGGGGAAGGCCCCCGTCCCGCAGGTCGTGGTGCCC
>CAZOLL010000608.1:0-2774 GCA_964580365.1 uncultured Phycisphaeraceae bacterium | reverse complement strand
ATGGTTCCGCGGCGCGATCAGTGCGCTCGACGACGCGATCGCGCGCGCGCCAAACGACGCCACGCTCCCGCCGTTGCGCTCCGATATCGCGCGCGAGGCAGCCGGCGAGCACAACGACGCGCGAAGGTGAACGTCTCGCTCGTTGCGGGAGCATGTGGTCGACCGAGAGCTTGCGCGCCCAACCGCGCCCCGACCCCACGACTCACGCGCCCAGGGCCGAGCCTCGTTCTCGCGACTCGAGTTCGAGTCCGGGCCCGACTCACGGGCCCGTCTCCGACTCACTCCGCCTCGATCTCCGCGCACGAAACGAACGCTTGCTTCGGATCGTCGCCACACGCGGGCGTTCCGATCAGGCGGATCGCGGCGACCGAGCGCGGCGCGGGGAGCAGAATCTCGAAGGTCTGCCCGTCTCTCAGTCCCGCCGCGTCCGTCGCGCTCGTCTTGGGGTAGTCCGCGAACGAGCCAAGTGCTTCCCACCCGCCGTCCGCAGTCGCACGCACCTCGACGCGCGGCGGCGCGCGGCTCGCGTCGAACCAGCCTCCGTCGTGGAACGCGTGGCCGTGCGCGAAGCGCACGCGCCGGATCGTCGCCGGCGAGCGCAGCGCGACCGCGAACCACTCCTCGCGCTCGGCGGGCGGCTTGCCATCCCACGTGACGACGAAGGTGTCGCGATCCGCGTCGAGGATCGAGCCGTCGACGTTGCCCGGCCGCGAGCGCGTCTCCGCGCCGATGCGCAGCACGGACGCGCCCGCTCCCCGCGCCGGCAGCCACACGCGCACGCGACCGCCTCCCTGCGCGGCCTCGGCAAACGGAACCAGCGGTAGATCGCGCACACCGTCCTTCGTCGTGACCTGCGCCGCGAACTCGAGCCCGTCGACCGTCGCGACCTCGCCGGTCAACGCATCTCCGTTCGCGATCACGCCGTCCGGGTCGCGCTCGGTGGACGCAGCAAGCACGTACGGCCCTACCGCGACCGCCGCGGTGCCCGGATTCGACGCGCCGCCTTGGATCACGCGCGGCGCGAACGAGCCGCGCACCACGACGACCTCGCCGGCGACGTACCGACGCTTCGCGAGCACGAGCCAAGAGTCGACGATGGTGCCGCCTTCGCACGCGAGAGGGATCGACCAGCTCGGCGCGCGCACGGCGATCGAGATTGGCTGCGGCGGCGCTTCCTCGACGCGAATCTCGAGCACGCCACCGCCGTCGGGCGCGGGGATCGTCGACGCCGCGAACGTGCCGTCGCCGAGCTTCGTCTTCACGGTCGCGCCCGCGAACAGCGCGATCGCGAGCTCGTCCTCGCCGCGCCTGCCGACCGCGACCGACGGCGCGAGCGCGAAGCCGCGCGGGCCGGACGACGCGCAGCAGTTGACGTCGGGCGAGTAGGGCACGACGCCGGAGAGAGGCGTGTAGTAGCACCACCGCTTCCCGTCGCCGGCCTGCGCCGCGGCGAGGTGGTTCACGAGCGCGCGCTCGACTTCTTCCGCGAAGCGCGCCTCGCCGGTGAGGCGCAGGAGCTGCGTGTTCAGTTGGATCCACGTCACCGTCACGCACGTCTCGCACGGGTTCGCGCCGGAGCCGTTCGGCAGCTCGCCGTCGGGGCCGAACAGCTCTCCGCGGCTGGCACCGCCGGTGACGTAAAGATGGTGGGCCACGACGTCGTCCCACGCGGCGAGCGCGGCGTCGAGCAGCTCGCGCTCTCCCGTCGTGCGGTACAGCTCGCAGAGTCCGACGAGGTTCGAGAGCATCTCGTACGCCTTGCCGTTCGCGACCCGCTCGACGCCCTTCTTGGCGAGCAGAGTCGAGAGGATCCGCGGACCGCCGTCCGACTCCCACGAGGCGACGATGCCGCGCGCGAACGCGAGGTAGCGCGGGTCGCCGGTCGCGCGATGCAGGAGCACCATCGGCTCGAGCACCGACGTCGCCGCCATCCCGACGTGCGTGCCGGCCGAGAGCAGGCGCTTCTTCCCCGCGCCCTCGGCGAACGTCGCGACCAGGAGGTCGCCGATGCGGCGCGCCGCGCCGAGCGCCGCAGTGTCGCCGGTCGCGCGCCAGAACGCGAGCAGTCCGAGCAGGTCGTACTTGTGCACCCACACGTCCCAGTCGGCGCCGGGGTGCAGCGCGAAGCGGTCCGCCGCGAGATAGGTGCCGAGGTAGCCGTCGTCTTCCTGGCACTCGAGCAAGCCGTCGACGACGCGCGAGAGCTTCGCGGCGAGCAGCGGATCCGAGCGGACGGCCTCGAGCCGCGACGCGGCGTCGATGAACTTGCCCGCGTGCTCGCCGATCCACGCCTGCGCGCCCGGCCGCTTCCGGAAACCCGTGAGGAGGACGCCCTCGTCGACGGAGAGCAGCCGCTCGCGCGCGAGCCGAACGCGCTCGCCCAGCCAGCCGTCGAGCGCGACGTCGCCCAGCGGCAGCAGCGCGAACCGGTCTTCGACCGCGGGCTTCACGGCGTCGACGGACAGCGGAGGCGACGCGACGAGCGCGGTCGCGATCAAGAGCGCGATCGGGAGCGTCACGCGTTCAATCCTTCACCACGTGACCACGTCGGATGCGGGCACCCAGCCGTCGAGACCGCTCGAGAGCAGGACGTGCGCCCAGTCGCCCGCACGTTCGATCACCGTGAACTCGGTGCCGGTCGTGAGCGCCTCCGTGAAGGCGGGCGCATAACCGTCGGAATTTCCCTTGCGGGCCACGGTCTGCTTCGCGACGACGACGCCGTGCTCCGTCCACTCGACGTCGCGCGCCTCGAGCGCGAACGTCGCGCTGGCGAC
>CAZOLL010000607.1:0-2776 GCA_964580365.1 uncultured Phycisphaeraceae bacterium | reverse complement strand
GACGCGCACACGGCCCAGTGCACCGAGAGCCGGCGCGAAGTCCGGCGATCGTTGAACCAGTTCGGAGAGTGCGACCTCGCTCTCGGCGTACCGCCGATCGTGCGACAGCAAGCACGCGCGTTCCCAAGCGACCTCGTCGCCGAACTCCGTCGTCGCCCGCATTGCCTCCAGCTCCACGAGCCGGACGCGACGCGTCGTCGCCGCCTCGTAGTCCTCGGTCCAGCGGGATTTCACCGTCGAGCGCCAGCGAGAAGACAGTCGGCTCTCGATCGACTCGAGCGCGTCGCCGAGCAGGGCCTCCGCGGACGACACGGTGAACGGTTCGGGGAGCGCGGCGATGACGCCGAGACCGGCCAACCGGTCTTTGAGCGACGGGTGCGTGTCCGCGTCGCCGGTGGTTTCCGCGAGCGCTCGCTCGAGACGGTCCCCCGCGTCGGCGGGGAGTTCGCGCAGTCGCGGGGCGAGATCACGGAACACGCGGTCCGGTGGGGACGGCTCGTTCTCGGCACTCCGCTGCACCGATTCCCAGAACGCGTTCAGCATCGGCGTCGCCGCGCACTCCATGCGCGTCAACGCGGCGCCGGCAACCCGAGCGCCGCTCAGTCGGGCGGACGAACGATCGGCTTCGTACTCCCGTGCCCGCGCGAGCACGAACGAGAGAGCGTTGAACCGCGGGACGTACCAGCCCGCGAAGCGCACGAACCCGGACCTCACGCGCTCGGAGCGGGATTCGAGCGCCTTCGCAATGCGGAACCAAGACGACCGCAACCGGTAGATCCAGCCGCCGAGACGGCCGTGGGCGCCGGCGAAGTGGCCGAGCTCGTGAGCGACGATCGCTTCGAACTCACCCACGGTGTGCGCGGCCATCAGCGGCAGGCCGAGGACGAGGTAGTTCTTCTGCCATCCGAACGCGCCCAGGCGAGGCACCTGCGCCGCGCTCGCGTTGTACCGGTCGTCGACGAGCACGGCGTGGATGCGTGGCGCGCGAAGCCCGGCACGGCAACGGTCGATCGATTCGAAAAGACGCGGAGCGTCGGCGCGAGAGACCGCGAGTCCCTCGGGCGGATCGAGTCGGACCCAGAGGGCGCGGATCGTCACGCCCAGGATCGCGATGACGGGGACTGCGAGCTTCCCGACGTAAGCAATCGTCTTGGTCATCACGCCGATCGTCACGATGCTGGCAAGGACGACGAGCATCGCGAGCACGCTGCCGAAGATGAAGAGGTACCCGAGCAGGGCGAAGGCGATGACGCGCCGGCGATATGCCGAAGGACGCTCCACGGCCTCTCGCGTCCACCTCGCGACTCGTTCGGAGAATTCGCGCTGGTCCATCGCTCCCCCGTCCCCCCTCCCGTTTCGGCTACGGCAAGTACTTCAACAACCTCGGCCCCAACCGCTCCACCACCGCGAACGGCAGCTTGCGCCACACCTTCTGCACGACCTCGAGCTTCTCGTTCGACGGGTTCAGGTTCGGCATCGCGCCGCCCTTCGGCAGGAAATGACGGTAGGCGAGCGGCGTGGGCGTGAAGCCCATGTTCTCCTTGAAGTCGAACGCGCCGGAGCCGCGGCGCGAGCGGCCGAAGTCGAACTGCGCGAGGCCGCGTGTCACCGCGTCGGTCATGAGCTGCCAGTACTGGAAGTTCATCGAGCCGAGTCGCTCGGTGCCCGGCTCGGAGCCGGAGTAGTACGGCATCATCACGTCGCGGAACACGAACGAGAGGCACGTCGCGATCACGCGGTCCTGGAAGCGCACACCGTGGAGAAGCACGTCGTCGCGGAAGCGGTCGAGCAGCCGCGCGAAGAAGGCGCGATCGAACGCCGGCGAGCCGAGCGAGCGCTTGTTCGCGACGAACAGTCGGTGGAACACCGGCAACAGCTCGTGCCCGCTCACGAGCTGCATCCCGTGCTTGTCGCGCGCCTGACGCGCCGACGCGCGTGACTTGCGCGGGATCGTCTCGAGGCACTCGTCGGCGGCCTCGGGGAGATCGCGCAGGAAGGTGACGTAGAGATCGTGCGTCGCCCACTCGGACACGGTGCCGCCCGGTTCGTGCAGGTGGCGCAGCTCGACGTCGTCGACGCCGAGGGTGATCGCGAGAGAGCGCGCCGCGTCCTCGAGCGCCGACGCCGCGTCCGCGTCGTCCGCGACGATGCCGCCGTAGACGCCGTACGGCACCGACACGAGCGCCGCGCCGCCGAACGGCCGGCGCACGAGCGACAACGGCAGCGCGCCGGCGATCGCGCCGCCGCGACGGAGCACGAGCGTGAACGGCTCGTGGCCGAAAGACTCGCTCACGACGTCGCCCCACGCGGGCCGGTGGAAGAACGTGCCGTGCGCGTGGCCGACGACGAACGCGTCGAGCTCGGCGTCGCGGCGCGGGTCGTGGCGCTCGATCGTCGTCTCGCCGCTCACGCGCGCCGCTCCCCGCACTCGAACACGTAGAGGACGTTCCGGTGGTAGTCGTACCGCCGCGCGCCGATGCGCGCAACGCGACGCGAGTGACGGCGCAGCCAGTCGACGCACTCGCGCGCCTCGCGCGACGGCGGCGCCTCCCAAGGGTTCGCGGAGGTGACGAACCACGCGTGTTGCCCGGTGAGGGCGATGACGCGCAGCGCGCTCTCGTGCGGCGGCATCTCGTCGAAGACGGCGGGGTGCGGCGTGCCGTCCGGCTCGCGGTGGCCGGGCGGCAGCCAGCGCTCGAAGCCGAACAGTTCGGCGCGCAGGAGGCTGTGCGCCTCCGCCTGCAGCACGTCCGAGGGCTCGAGCTTCGCGCGCAGC
>CAZOLL010000606.1:1976-2781 GCA_964580365.1 uncultured Phycisphaeraceae bacterium | reverse complement strand
ACGTCGTCGCGGCTGCACGGCGAGCACCTGTTCATCTTCGGCGACGACGACGCGCTCGTGACGGTGCTGTGTGTGCCGCCGACGTTGCTGGTGGAGCTGCGGGCGGCGCGGCGCAGGGGGCGGGCGTGAAGGGATCGGCGACATTCTCTCCCTGCGGTCACTACCGCTACACGCTCCACCGAGAGTGGGCGCCGGCGATCTTCGGCGACTCCATGAAGTCCATGGCGTTCGTGATGCTGAACCCGAGCACCGCGACCGCCGACCGAGACGACCCGACGATCCGGCGGTGCATTGGCTTCGCGCGCCGTGAACGCGCGCACCGCCTCGTCGTGCTGAATCTCTACGCGTGGCGCGCGACCAAACCGCGCGATCTCCTGCTCGCGGCAGACCCGACCGGCGGCGAGGCCAATGACCGCGCGATCGCGATCGAAGCGTCGCGCGCGACCCTCATCATTTGCGCATGGGGGGCGTGGCGACCGTCATCGGAGTCGTGGCGCGCCGCGCACGATGGGCGCGTCCGCGCCGTGCGCGATCTGATCGCGAACACGGCTGGGCGGGAGATGTTCTGTCTCGGTACGACCGCGAACGGGCACCCGCTTCATCCGCTCTACCTTCCGGCGGACGCCAGCCTCGTGCGATGGGGTCGGCCGTGACGACCTCCGCACGACTTGACAGCGCCGCTCGCGAGCCATCCCTTCCAAATCAGGTTGCGGGTAGCTCCCGCCGAAGTGGCCCGAGCAGTCGCGCGTGCGTCCGCGTTCTCCGTGCGCGCGCTGCTCGGGCCGACCTGTTCGAGAACGCGATG
>CAZOLL010000606.1:0-1966 GCA_964580365.1 uncultured Phycisphaeraceae bacterium | reverse complement strand
GCTTCGCGCCCGCGGCCCTCCGCGCTGACGGCGTCGTTCCGTCGTCGCGTGAGTGGCGCGAGTGCTTCGGATGGGCGGTGCGGCTCGGGCGGGCCGCGGTTCGGGGGTGTCGGGTGAGCAGCAGGAATCCGTGGATGCCGTTCTACGGCGAAGACTTCTTCAACTCGACCGCCGTGCGCGCGATGAGCGCGGACGCGAAGCTCCTGTACCTCGAGCTGCTGTGGCTGCAGTGGACGGACGGATCGATCCCGTCCGACCAGGGCGAGCTCGCGGCGATCGTGCGGCTGACGCGCGCGGCGTTCGCGAAGCTGTGGGCGCGAGTCTCGAAGAAGTTCCGCCCGGTCGAGGGCGCGCCCGACCGCCTCGAGAACCAGCGGATGGCCGAGCACATCGCGCGGGCCGCGCAACTCTCCGCCGACAAGAAGGAGCGGATGCGGCTCGCTCGCGAGCGCCGCTGGCCGCCGAAGAACGGCGAACAGATCACTGATCAGATTACTGAACAGATCACTGATCAGAAATCTGACTCAGTGGGGCATCAGATCACTGTGCACAGTTCACAGTTCACAGTTCACAGTTCACAGAACAACCCAACAGCCGAACTGCAGGGGAGCGCTGACGCGCCCCCACCGCCGACCCGACCCCCGCGCGTTCGGCCGAAGGTCCATCCGAACCGGCAGGCGGTCATCGCCGCATGGGACGGCTGGTTCCGGGAGCAGGCGGGCGTCCCGCCGTCGTGGTCGGCGAAGCACCGCGGGATCGCCGATCGGCTCGCGCATCACCACGCGCTCGACGAGATTGGCGCTCGCCTCACGCGGCTGCGCGGCCTCGCGTGGCTCTGGCGCGACCGCGCGACCGGCCAGGAAACGATGCCGTCGATCGCCGACTTCGAGGCGAACTGGGATCGGCTCGCCGCGCCGGTGAACGGCCAGGGGGTGCTGATCCCGGCGTTGAACGGCCATCACCCCGAGCGCAAGGAATCGGTCCCGGAGCTTCTGGCCCGGGCGGAAAGGATCGAGCGTGAGCGCACCCCTGCAGCCGAGTGACGCCGCGCGCCGTGGCGGCCTCGCCCGGATCCTGGCGCTGATCGCCGGGAACTACGGCGAGCGCGCGAAGCGGACGCCCGCCGAGAACGACGCGTTCCTCGCCGTGCTCGACCTGGTGCTGGCGCCGTGGAGCGTCGACCAGATCGCCGAAGCGGTCCTCGAGCACGTTGCGAGTTCGCCGCACCCGCCGGTCGCGGCCGATCTCCGGGCGCGGCTCGAACGCTGGACGCTCGGCCTCCCGGATCCGGACGAGGCGGTGCGCCGGATCGTCGAGTGCGCGCGCGCCCGCGGCGACGCGTGGCGCGAAGCGCGGGCGACGCTGTCGTTCGAGGAGGCCGACATCGAAGAGCAGTACCGGGCGGTCCTGCGGGAGGCGTGCGCGGAGTCCGGGACGGCGATTCGGGCGCAGATCCGGGACGCGTTCCGCCAGGCGGTCCAGCGTCGGCTCGAGCTCGAGCGCAGCCCGCTCGGCGTGTTCCCGGTGATGGCGGCGGGCGCCGGCGTCGATCGCCTGGTCGCGCCGTCCGCCGCACGCCGCGCGCTCGGAGCGACGTCGTGACGGAACCCGAAGCGCTCGAGCTGGTCACCGATCTCGGCCACGCGTTCGCCCGGAACTACAAGCCGCAGGACGCGGCGCTGTGGGTGAAGGCGCTGTTGCCGTACCGGCTCGCCGCCGGCCGCGCGGCGGCCGATCGCTTCAAGAAGAACCGGGCCCGCCGCTACATGCCGCTGCCGGTCGAGTGGGTTCGGGAGATCGAGCGCGTCCCGAACGAAGAGACCGTCGACGGCCTCTCGACCGACGCGGCGCTGGCGAAGCGGATGTTCGCGGAGATCGGCTTCGACGCGGCGCTCGCGATGACGGACGCGGACGTCGTGAGCCGGTTCCGGACCGACCTCGAGCGCCTGTACCCGCGCGCCGGCGC
>CAZOLL010000605.1:0-2785 GCA_964580365.1 uncultured Phycisphaeraceae bacterium | reverse complement strand
GGGCGCACCGGCGATGGCGGCCGCGCCGCGGAAGCCGTACCCGCAGCTCTGGAAGTTCTTGTGGGGCGGCATTCTCGTCGCGGTCGGCACGTTCCTGCCGTTCGGTCCTCGCATCCTCGACAAGATGCTGCGCGCCGCCGAGGAGATCGAGAAGTCGCCCGATCTCCTGCCCGCCGCGCGCGCCGGGGTCGACACCCTCGGCGGCACGATCTTCCTCGTGCTCGCGCTCCTGCTCGTCGGCCAGATGTGGGCCGCGATCCGCGACCGCAAGATCGCGCTCGGCACCGTGCTGTTGATGATCATCCCGTGCGCGTGGTCGTGGATGGCGTTCCTGGCTGCCGCACACGCGATCACGTGGCCGTCGATCGGCGACCTCCTGGCGTGGAGCGCGCTCGAGTCGCTCGCGGGACAGTTCGGCACCGGGTTCGTGCTCGTGTGGCTCGGCTCGACGGTGGTCGAAATCACGTTCGTCTTCTCGCTCGTGAAGGTCTTCACGGCGCCGAAGGCCGCGCCCGCGCCGGTGCGCGCGTCGGCGGCGAAGCGCCGCTGAACCGCCGGACGTCCGCGTTGACCCGCCGCGTTGCCGCGATCCGGGACGTCGTGCGCGCCGCCGCGAGCGCGCTCGAACGGCGCGGGATCGACGAGGCGCGGCTCGACGCCGAGGTCCTGCTCGCGCACGTCCTTCGCGTCGACCGCGCATCGCTCTTCGCGCGGTCGACGGACGTGGTCCCGCCGGCCGAGCGCGCCGCGTTCGTCGCGCTCGTGCGCCGCCGGGCGTCGCGCGAGCCGGTCGCCTACCTGACCGGAGTTCGCGAGTTCTACGGACGCGAGTTCGCGGTCAGCCCCGCGGTGCTCGTGCCGCGGCCGGAGACCGAGACCCTCGTCGAGGAGGCTCTGCGGCTCCTCTCGTCGCGCGATCGAGGCGACGGTGCGCCGCGCGTGCTCGACGCGGGGACGGGAAGCGGTGCGATCGCGGTCAGCATCGCCGTCCTGTCGAAGGACGCGCACGTCGTCGCCATCGATCGCAGCGCGGCGGCGCTCGCGGTCGCGGCGGCGAACGCCGAGCGTCACCGAGTCCGCGATCGGGTGCGCTTCGTCGAGTGTGACATCACCGCGCTGTCGCGCACGTTCGCGCCGGGCTCGTTCGACGTGCTCGTCTCGAATCCGCCGTACGTCGCAGAGCCGGAGAGCGGCTTCCGCGGCGAGCTCGCGCACGAGCCGAAGATCGCGCTGGTCGCGGACGTGGGGGCGTTCCCGGAGATCTACCGTTCGTTGATCGAAGCCGCGCGCGGATTGGTGGTTCCGGGCGGCGCGCTCGTCGTCGAGACGGGCAGCGGTCAGGCGGAAACGGTGCGCGAACTGGCGCTCGCGTCGAACGCGTTTCGTTCGACGGAGATCGTGCTCGACCTGGCGGGGATCGCGCGCGTCGTGACGGCGCGCCGGATTTGATCGGGTGACCGCGCGCGTCGCGCGCCGTCTTGTCGATCAGTCGATGCGGTGGTTGACGAAGCTCTCGAGCGCGGCGCGCGCTTCGACCGGCATGCCGGTGAAGAAGACAGCGACTTCGTATTTCCGCGAGCTCGGCGTGATCCGCTTCTTGTTGATCGGTGCGCAGCGCACGACGGCGCCGGTGAGCTCGAACGAACACGACGGGGTCGAGTCGCCGGCGCGGGACGGCAGGAGCAGGCGCATCTGCACCACCGTCATCTCCTCGACCTTCTTGTCCGAGAGGAGGAGGACGCCGGACATGCTGATGTCATGGACCTCGGCCTCGATCTCTCCGCCGGCGCCGGAGACCTTCGCGCCGATGCTCGCCTGCACTCGCGGATGCCGACGTCGTTCCTTCGTGCGTGTGGCCATGAACCGCTCCAGCTTCGTGTCCTTCGTTCCGCCTCTTATCGGCCCGCGTGTGGCCGGACTTGAGGCGATTTCGGCGTCGTTCGGGCGGCTGTTCACGCTCGGGGCGCCCTGCTAGCATCCGTCTTCCTTTCGGGGGTTCAACGCGATGGGCAATCTCAACAAGGTCTTCCTCATGGGCCGGCTGACGCGGGACCCGCAGCAGCGGTTCCTCCCGAGCGGCCAGGCCGTCACCGAGATCGGCCTCGCGATCAACAACGTGTTCATCTCGAAGGGCGAGAAGCGCGAGGAAACCACCTTCGTCGACATCGAAGCGTGGGGACAGCAGGGCGACGCGATCAACAAATACATGAAGAAGGGGCGCCCGCTGTTCGTCGAGGGGCGCCTGAAGTTCGATTCGTGGCAGACCAAAGAGGGCGAGAAGCGCTCGAAGCTGCGCGTCGTTCTCGATCGCTTCCAGTTCATCGATGGCGGACAAGGCGGCGGGCGCGGACAGCAGGGCGGCGCTCCGGCCGAAGGCGGCGACAACATCAACCCGCAGGACTTCGGCGTCGAGCCGCCCCCGTCGGGCGAATCGGAAGTCCCGTTCTGAACCCGCCCGCGGGCGGCGCGTCATGCCTCGAGTTCGCGTCCTCCTGTTCGCCGCGCTGCGCGAGCGGCTCGGCACGACGTCGATCGACCTCGATCTGCCCGGCTCGCCGCGCGTCGCCGATGTCCTGTCGGCACTCGAGCGTTCGCATGCGTCGCGCGCCGGCGCTCGGTTCGCGGTCGCCCTCAACCAGACGTCCGTCGCGCGCGACGCGCCCGTCGTCGAGGGCGACGAGCTGGCGCTGATCCCGCCCGTGTCGGGAGGCTGAGCGTGATCGAGCTGACCGACGGGCCGATCGACGTGGCAGGTCTTGTCGCACGTGCCGGCGACGATGGCTCC
>CAZOLL010000604.1:0-2787 GCA_964580365.1 uncultured Phycisphaeraceae bacterium | reverse complement strand
CGTGGCGCCCGTCTTCCGATCATGGCGGTAGACCTGCTGCACGTCGTTCGCCGCGGGGAAGTTGGTCGCCTTCGTGATGAACGCGACGAAGCGGCCGTCCGCGGAGATCGCCACACCGTCGCAATCCGCGTCGGCCTGCGCACCGTCGAACGTCGACGCGATCCGCGTGCTGCCCTTCTTGCGGTCGTGCACGACGATCTGCCGCTTGCCGTTTCCCGCCGGCGTGGTGAGGTCGGTCGCCGCCGTCACGAACGCGATGAAGCGGCCGTGCTCGGAAATCGCGGGGCGGAAGCTCGGGCCATTGGCCGGAGCGTCGCCGGCCATCGAGACGCAGATGGTCTCGCCCTTCTTCAGTCCATCGCCGCCTGATGCGCCGGTCGTGAACGCTCCGAACAGCACCGCGGCCGCGAGCCCTCCGAGCCGTCGTCCGCCGTCCGTCATGTCGACCTCCGCGGGCGCGATTGCCGCGGCGTCGGGCCCGCGGGGATTCCGCCGAATCCAGATCCGGACGCCTCGGATTCCGTCTCGCGTTCGGCGAGGACGAAATCCGGACGCGCGTTTACGGGAGGCTCCGAAGGAACGCGTCGCTCTTGTCGTCGTGGTCGGCGCCGAGCAACGAGGAATCGGAAGCGAACGCGACGAACTTCGCATTGCCGGAGATGCACGGCTCGCAGCGGATCGTGGAGGAGTGCGCCACTTCGTCGGAGTCGACGCTCGCGACCTCGAGCGCGCCGCTCGCGCGATCGAACACGTGCGAGAAGTACTCGTCGTCCCCGGCGATCGGGCCGTTCGCCTTGCGCACGTCGAATGCGATCTTTCGTCTCTTCGTCGAGAGGCTCGGCGAACTGCAGTCGCACGCTTCCGCATCGAACACCACGTGCACCGCGCGGCGTGCGCCGGTCTTCCGGCCGACGACGACGATCCGCTGATCCGTCCCCGAGTCGCTCCCGACGACGTTCGACGCAACCGACGCGAACGCCACGAAGCGGCCGTCTCCGCCCACGCGTGACTCGAAGCAATCGCCGTCCGCGAAACCGCTGGTGATCGAAGACGAGACGAGCGCGGTCGACGCCGTCTTCACGTCACGACGCCAGATCTGCAGCTTGCCGTTGCCGAGCCCGCCGATCAGGTTCGTGGCGGAAGCGAACACCACGCACCGGCCGCTCTTCGAGATGGAGACACTGTTCGGCCGGCACTGCGACGCGGATGCGTCACCGCTCGCGTCGGCGGAGACCAGCACCGTCGCTCCCGTCTTTCGGTCGTGCCGGAACACCTGCCCGACGCCGTTCGCGCGCGGGAAGTTCGTGGAGAGCTCGGTGGCGCTCGAGAGGAACGCGATGACGCGTCCGGACTTCGAGGTCACCGCCCGCAGGCTGGCTCCGTCCGCGGGAGCGTCACCGTTCATCGAGAGGCGATCGTCTTCCCGTTGCCGGCGATCGCGGGAGCGACGAACATCATCAGCGCGGCGAGAGCGACGAACGCGGACGGGTTCTTCGCGCAGAAGCGGAGCGACATGCGGGCCTCCGTGGGTGCGGATTGCGAGGCAACCAGCCGCGTGGCCCGGCAGACGTTACTCGGGGAATCGCGCCGAGGCGCGGGCGCGACGGCGCGACGCGAGGCGAAGTTCGCATCGCTTCCGGAGCTAGGAGCCGTAGCGCGACCCGAGGTGCTTCTGCGCCTGCTGCATCCACCAGCTCCATTCGTGGTGGACCTCGGCGCCCCACAGATCGAGCTCGTGCGGGATCCCCTTCTGCGCGAGGAGTCCGGCGAGCCGCGCGGTCTCCTGGTGGTTGCCTTCCTCCCACTTGCCCTGGCCGCAGACGAGCGTGAGGAACGTGTTCGCCTTCACGCGATCGAGCGTCTCGCCGCCGAGGTTCGGCACGTAGGCCATCGGGTTGTTGAAGTAGACGTCCTGGCTGTTGAAGCCGCCGGTGAACTCGGTGATCTCGTACCGGCCGCTCATGCACAGCGCGTAGTCGAAGACTTCGGGGAACTTCAGCGCGAAGTTGGCGGAGTAGAACGCGCCCAGCGAGCAGCCCGTCGCGCCGATCTTGATGCCCGGCGTGCGGCAGTCGCCGCGGATGAACGGGACCAGGTCATCGATCACGAAGCGCTCGTACGCGAGGTGGCGCTGGATGCGCCAGGCGGGGTCCGACTCCTTCTTCGTCCATGCCTCCGAGACGTTCGACTCGACGCAGTAGAGCTTGATCTTCCCGCCGTCGATGAAGCGCGACAGCGCGTCGGTCATGCCGTGCGCCTCCCACTCGTGCGCCATCCCGGCGGCGGAAGGAAACACGAGCACCGGCGCGCCGAAGTGGCCGAACTGCCAGAGGTAGACCTTGCGGCCCATCGACTGGCTCGGGATGAGGTTTGCTTTGCGGAACATGCGCGGCGGGCTCCGAAGGGGGCGCGCATCTTCGCGGCGAGCGGCGCGGGGCGCAACCACGGGCCCAT
The DNA here is from genome assembly GCA_964580365.1 of uncultured Phycisphaeraceae bacterium. GTDB lineage: Bacteria > Planctomycetota > B15-G4 > B15-G4 > JADJEK01 > CAZBOK01. The sequence goes on along the minus strand of CAZOLL010000604.1, from coordinate 333 downwards.
GCGGCGCGGGTCCGAGCCCGTTCAGCGGGACTCGACGCGCGGGATCGCGTCGGAGCTGAGTCGGCCGTGGAGGCGCCAGCCGGAGACGAGCTGCCACGAACGCGGCGTCGCGGTCGGCGCGGGGCGAGGGCTCGGCTCGAGTTCGTGCCAGCCGGTGAACCACGCGGCGGAGGAGTAGGGATCGACGCGGCCCGTGAACGGGATGCCGTGGCGACGCGCGTTGTTCAGGACGTATGCGAGCGTGTTCTTCACGTCGAGCGTCGACGTGAGGACTCGGGAATGGAAGCGATCGGCGAACACGCGGCCGCGCCGGTTCAGTGCCGAATTCAAGTG
>CAZOLL010000603.1:0-2794 GCA_964580365.1 uncultured Phycisphaeraceae bacterium | reverse complement strand
TGAGGCCGCGATTCAAGAGCGGGCGGCGAGCACGGCGTCGATCCGGCGCTCGATGTCCTCGACCGAGCCGACGCCGTCGATCGTCGCGAGCGTGTTGCTCCGCCGGTAGAAGTCGACGAGGGGCCGGGTCTGCTCGGCATAGACCCTCAGGCGCCGCTCGATGACTTCGGCGGAGTCGTCGCTCCGTCCTTGGTCGCGGCCGCGGCCCGCGAGCCGCTCCTTCAGGATCGCGTCCGGCACGGAGAACTCGAGCACGCAGGTCAACTTTGCGCCGACCTCATCGAGGATGCGGTGGAGCGCCTCCGCCTGTGCGACGGTGCGCGGAAAGCCGTCGAGCAGGAAGCCGCCGGCACAGTCCTTCTCCCGCAGCCGGTTCCTCACGATCTCGATCATCACGGCGTCCGGCACAAGCTTCCCGGCGTCGAGGAACGACTTCGCCTGGCGTCCGACCGGGTCGTCGGACGTCTGCAAGGCGCGCATCATGTCGCCGGTCGAGATGTGTGGGATGCCCCGCCGGGCGGCGGCGCGTTGGGCTTGGGTTCCCTTGCCGGCACCCGGTGGGCCCAAGAACACGAGGCGCATCGTCGAGCGTCTCCTCCGCGAAGCGCGGGATGATAACCGTCGAGCCGGACCTGGCAAGAAATGCCCGAATCGACGCAAGCTCCCCCTAGAATCGGCCCCCTCGCTGTCCGGAGCACCTCGATGATCCCGCGGCTCGCGTCGCTCGTTCTCGCCCTCGTCGCTTCTCCGGTCGTCGCGCACGCGGAGTCGACGCTCGAGTACATCACCGTCGATTCGAAGGCCGTGCACAAGAGCGTGCGCGTCGGCGTGTACCTCCCCGACGGCTACGAGGCGAACGACGCCCGCTTCCCGGTGCTGTACTTCCTCCACGGGATGTTCGGCAACGAACGCAAGTGGGAGAACCGCGGCGTCCCCGACCAACTCGACGAGCTGATCGCGCAGAAGAAGGTCCCGCCGATGATCGTCGTCTGCCCGAACGGCGAGAACTCGATGTACGTCAACTGGGTGTCCGGCAAGGCCGACTGGGAGATCTTCATCGCCGACGAGCTGCCGAAGGCGATCGACGCGAAGTACCGCACGATCGCTGGACGGACCGGGCGCGGCATCAGCGGCGACTCGATGGGCGGCTTCGGCGCGCTCAACATCGCGTTCCACCATCCCGATGAGTTCGCCTCGGTGTCCGCGCACAGCGCGGCGCTGTTCGCCGTCGACCCGAACAACCTCTCCGACCGCATGAAGCAGATGGCTGCGCGCTGGAAGGACGTGTTCGGCGCGCCGGTCGACGTGAAGAACTGGGAGCGCAACAACCCGCTCAAGGTCGCGGAGACCGCGGACGCGGACGCGCTCAAGTCGCTCACGATCTACTTCGACTGCGGCAACCACGACCACTTCGGGTTCGACCAGACCAACGTCGAGCTGCACCAGGAGCTCGAGAAGCGCGGCATCCCGCATCAGTGGACGCTGCGCGACGGCGATCACGGCGACGAGTACTTCCGCGCCAACGTCTGCCACTCGCTCGAGTTCCACGGCGCCGCGTTCGCGGCCGTGGACACGAAGGCCGACGCGAAGACCGGCCCGAACGGCAAGGACGCGAAGCGCGACGTCTGAACCGCGCTCCGACGCCCGCCGCTCTCGCGCGCGCCGTCCGCCGCGCCGCGAAGAAGATCCACCGCCACGTCCGCGTCACGCCGCTCGATCGCGCCGACGCGATCGCGCCTCGCCTCTGGTTGAAGCGCGAGGACCTGCAGCACACCGGCTCGTTCAAGCTGCGCGGCGCGCTCAACGCGGTGTTGTCGCTCGACCCGCGCGCCCGCCGTCGCGGCGTCGTCGTCGCCTCGACCGGCAACCACGGGCTCGCGGTGACGCACGCGCTCGCGATCGCCGGCGTGCGCGGCACCATCGTCGTGCCGCGGACGATCGACCCGGCGAAGCGCGCGCGCCTCGAGCGCGCGGGCGCGAAGCTCTTGGTTTGCGGCGACGACTCGGTCGAGACCGAGGCCGCGGCCCGCGCGATCGCGGCAAATCGCAGGCTCCACTACGTGTCGCCCTACAACGACGCGGCCGTCGTCGCCGGCCAGGGCACGCTCGGGCTCGAGATCCTCGAAGACCTGCCCGACGTCGACGCGGTGTTCGTGGCGGTCGGCGGCGGCGGGCTGATCTCCGGCGTCGCCGCCGCCATCAAGTCGGCGCGCCGGTCGGCGCGCGTGTACGGGTGCATCCCCGCCCGCTCTCCGTTCATGTCGCGCTCGGTCCGCGCCGGGCGGATTCTCGGCCTCGAGGAAGTCGACTCCGGCGAGACGCTCTCCGACGCCACCGCCGGCGGCATCGAGGAGCGCGCGATCACGTTCGACCTGTGCCGTGAGCTGGTGGACGAGTTCGTCGAGGTCGGCGAGGACGAGATCCGGCGCGCGATGGCGACGCTCTTGTTCGACGCGCGCGCCGTGGTCGAGGGCGCGGCGGCCGTCGCTTTGGCCGGGTGGAGCCGCAAGCGAAGGTCGCTCGGCCGCGCGAAGTCCGTGGTCTTGTTGTGCGGCGCGAACGTCGACCCCGCGCTGATCCGAAAGATCGCGCGGGCCCCCGCGCGCCGCGCCTGAATCAGCGCTCCGGCAGACCGAGCTCGGCCGGTCGGCGCCGACTGCCGAGCTCATGCAGGAGCTTGTGCCAGGCACGCGCGTCGCGGCCCTCGAGCGCGGCGCGCTCGAACACGCGCTGGATCGACGCCTCGAGGTCGGCGCGCGCGCCCTTGCCGCGCATGCGTTCGCCGAGGCCGGCC